>NZ_AUKA01000014.1:0-104381 GCF_000424505.1 Butyrivibrio sp. XBB1001
GTATAAAGTTTGTTCTCACGGAAGAAAGCTACACATCAAAGGCAGACTTTCTTGCAAAAGACTATATCCCTGTGTATAAAAAGAACAGTTCAGGAAACTACTTTTTCTCAGGAAAGAGGATACAGAGAGGACTTTACAGACACTACGATGGTACAATAACAAATGCAGACATAAATGGAGCTGCAAACATCTTAAGGAAAGTATTCCCAAAGGTAAGCCAATGGGATAGAGGCATAGTGGACATGCCCTGTTCTGCAGGCTGCATAGAGCATCCTACAGGTTCATGCCGCCATGCGGCATAACAGAAACCCTTTCCGACGTGGAGTCGGTGAGGGTAGTTCATTTTATATTATCACTTTTTCCTTCATAATAATCTCAAGGGAGTTTTTTAACATTGAAAGAAACACATATTTAATGAAATTTGTGTAGAAAAAGGGAAATAATGCTTATGGAGCAGAAGGCAATTATTGAAACAGACCGGTTATTCCTACGGGAAATGAATATGGATGACTTTTCTGCACTATATCAGGTGCTTACAGACTCTGATATCATGCAGCATTATCCATATGCCTTCGATGAAGAAAGGGTGCGTAATTGGATTGAAAGGAACATGAAACGTTACCGCGAAAATGGCTTTGGTCTTTGGGCTGTTTGCCTTAAGGATACAGGTGAAATGATAGGGGATTGCGGGCTGACGCTACAGAATATTGATGGGGTGATACTTCCGGAGATAGGATATCACATACGCGCGAACTGTCAGCGGCAGGGATATGCAAAAGAAGCTGCAAATGCAGTACTTAATTGGGCTTTCAAGAATACAGATTATCCAGCCTTTTACTCATATTGTAAGTATACAAATATTGCATCAATCAAAACCGCGGAAGCTATAGGGATGCATTTTGAAAAGGAATATCCTGATCCTGTGAATGAAATCACCCATGTTTCAGTTATTATGCGAGATGTGAAAGTGCTGGCTGCATGTGGAAATGACTGCGCATCCTGTCCCAGATATATTGCGCATCCTTATGAGAAAACCGAAGAAGAGCTCCACCATACGGCAGAGCTGTGGCTTAAGATAGGATACCGCGATCATGTTGTGAATAATGATGAGATATCGTGTACAGGATGCAAACCAGAGAACTGGTGCAGGTATCATGTTGTAAAATGCTGCGAAAAAAGAGGAATAAAGACTTGTGCTGAGTGCGCTGAATATCCCTGCGCCAACATAAAGGAATGCTTTGAAGTCACAAAGTTGTTTGAACCCATGTGCAAAAAGGTCTGTACAGAGGAAGAATATAAGCAGCTAAAGAAAGCCTTCTTTGAAAAAGAGAAGAATCTTACTTTATAAATTAACCCTTATACCCGTCATTCCAATAGAAAATCGAGTAGAAGGCGGTCAGTCTTCCTACTCGTCTGCGAGCCGCTGGTCAGCTTAGCTGACATATTTCATATCAGCGGCTCTGCAATACAAAAAGTCCGTGGCGATGAATTTTGCCACGGACTTTGTATATTAAAACGATGTTATAGGATCGGGATAATTCTTGGCAACAATCTGGTCAATGCGTTCCTCGGTCATGTCGCGCAAGATCACGTGCTCGGCATCATACCTGGGCAACGAGTCAAGATCAACCTCTTTTTTGAAGTCATCAAAAGAGATTCTGGCTACGATAGCATCTTTCTCAAGTGAACATAAAGATACCGTGAAAAAATCACACTTAAGATCTTCTCCTGTATTGGGATTCTTGAATAATATAGGCTCACTGGCTTTCAGCGGGAAAACCGCGTCTGCGGTTGCGGTAACGGCGTAATTGCCAAAGAATGCACCCTGTCCGATTCTATATACTCTCGGAACCGCATAGTACAAATCCTGGGCTTGAGTGTTATGTAAGAGCATAGCATAACCTTCAAGATCACCCCTATCGGCAAATTCTGCAATAGCGTTGCACTCAAGAACCACGGGATTTATTGCACCCAGAATGATCGTTTTTCCAAATTCATTGGCCATTTCCTTCTGATCTGAAAGCTGCAAAAGCTCAGATTGCAATCTTCCAGGAAACCTTATCTATGTCAAAGTACAGTCGCACAGTCCTATACATATCTAATATCAGTACCCTGCATTCGAATACCCTGTCCTTACTACACACGTAGACACCATCCGGAGTTCTATAGGTCTCCTTACTATATAACTGCCGATAGCCCTTTATAGTATAGGCCTCATAAGCCCCATCCTCATTTAGCAATCTGAAACGCAAGGGGATCACGCTTCCATCTGCCTTATGTTCACATATAACATCTACATTATCTATCACTCTACTCATATCCAGGAACCCACTTATCATAAGTCTTGCAAACGTACGTTCGATACAATTACATTATACGAACTCATGTTCTGTTTTGCAACCCCTAGATATTGTGTTTCTAAATGAGAATAATCACGAATGATGGCACTAAATATCCCTAACCCAGGAATTCTTCCTGTCCAAAGAAATAGGTTGTCCATCCTCAAGGGAAACACTGCCTCTTTCTCCATAGTAGGTATCTGGCTGATCCTTATCTATGGCTCCCCAGCCCGAAAATCTCTCAGGAGCAATGGACTTATCCATCTTGCAGTCAATAAACACGGTTCTAGCCTCGTCGCGCCATGGGCGTCCTAAAAATACTGAGCCCTCATCGCACCCTTCCTCGCCCTTGATGATGCAATTTCTAAATATGAAGCCCTGATTGTCTTTGCTGCCGCAGGCAGCTGTAATATAGCCGTTTACAAAGCGTTTCTCTGAGTCTTTTCCACTTTCAACATCAGTTCCACCGCATTCCATCACATTGCGCTTTCTGTTATTGCACTGAATAAGGCAATCTTCAAATTCAGCGTCTGCGCCGCCAAAAATAAAGTCCACATCACCGTAGATTTCGCAGTTCTTATAATACTGTTTTGTAAGTTTTCTCGCGTTCAGCTTTCTAGGTCCCATAAAGCCATTCTTTTGCCTCTCAGTAAGAGGAAGCGGAGCGCAGAAAAGAGTGTCCTGATGGCCAGTCATCTTCACATTCTCAAAGTGACACTCATCAGCATCTGCATACACTGCTATGGCCTGGCCGCGAAGCGATCCATCTCCTGCAGTATTGGCTATTGTCATATTGCTGACCGACACCTTTTTCCCGCCAAAAAAGGCTGTAAAAGATCTGAAAGTTCCTCTTTTTGAGCCATCTTCCATTGTATCGAAAGCTCCGTCATCATATTCAATTATGGTTTTATCAATTCCCTCTCCGGTAAAAGAGATATCTCTTTTTTCACAGAATATCTTTTCCCTGAAAATT
The DNA here is from genome assembly GCF_000424505.1 of Butyrivibrio sp. XBB1001. Classification (NCBI taxonomy): domain Bacteria; kingdom Bacillati; phylum Bacillota; class Clostridia; order Lachnospirales; family Lachnospiraceae; genus Butyrivibrio; species Butyrivibrio sp. XBB1001. The sequence continues at coordinate 3,313 of NZ_AUKA01000014.1, forward strand.
CCACTTCCAATATGGATCACAGCACTCTCTTCATATGGTACTGCCTGTATCGCCTCTGTTATGGTGGAATAATCACCGTTTTCTTTTCCCACAGTTATCTCAAACATTTCAATTCTCCCTAAACAATCATTACTCAAAGCATCTTGCCCTGCTCTATTCATTATATCCTAAATATTTGAAGATTAACGGGCTTTTATTTATGACTTCCTGTGTAACCATGTTATGATTAATATCGCTATATAGAGTGAAGGCCTAAAAAATATGGAAGGAGCACTCCTTATGGATGACTCACAAATTGTAGAGCTCTACCTTGATCGCAATGAATCTGCTATAGCAGAAACAGCGGAGAAATACGGAAATAAATTAAAAAAGATAGCCAAAAACGTGCTTTCAGACCTTGAAACTGTAGATGAATGTGAAAACGATGCCTATCTCAAGACCTGGAATCTGATTCCGCCAAATGAGCCAAGGACCTACTTATTCGCTTTTGTCGGAAGGATCATTCGTCATCTGGCTATAGACAGACTGCGCCACGAGAGCAGGCAGAAAAGAACCGCACTTTTCTGTGAACTCACAGATGAAATGCAGGAATGTATTGCAGGATCAAGTGATGTTGAACATGAAAATGAAGCAAAAGAACTTACAGCGCTTATTAACAAATTTCTGGACGCATGTCCAGAAGAGCAACGCAACATTTTCGTAAGCAGATACTGGTATTTTGAATCCATTACTGAAATCTGTGACAAATACTCTCTTCCGCAGAGTAAGGTTAAGACCACTTTGTTCAGAATGCGTGAACGGCTAAAGAACTACCTATACGAGGGAGGATTTATAGTATGAATGAACATGATTTATTAGATGCCATTGGAGAAATTGACCCAAAGCATATAGAAGCAGCTGAAAAGATTCCATCAAAGAAGAAAAGAAAAATAACCTATTTGCAGCCTTACTTCCTGGCAGCTGCAGGTCTTTTTCTCTTTATAATAGCAGGAGTTATTATTAGAAACGAACTTATAACCAGACAACAAATCCCTGAAAATGATAATTCCAATGCCGAGGAAATGGTCGTAGAATCTGCACCTGTAGAAACAGAAGAAAGCGAAGTGAAGGTAGCGACAGAAGGATCCGACAAGTTTCAAACAACACAAGCATATAATGAAGGGGATTACGCGGACATGGATTTTGACAGTTCACTTATAAAGTTTATAGAAGACTCTGGTTATGCAGACCAAAACTTTATGATATCTCCTACATCTTTTAGAGCCGCTCTGGCCTTGGCCGTTGCCGGTGCAGATAATGAAACCAAGGATGAGCTTTTGCATGCCATGGGCTTTAATAGCATGGATGAAGTAACTGCCTGGTATGAGGGGGTTGTCGCTTCTGAAGAAGACTATGCTAAATGGCTTGAAAATGCCAAGAAAGATTATGAAGAATTTAGTCAGTACTATGGGGACGATTCAGTAGCTCCTGACGGCGTATTTGACTTGGAAAACTCCATTTGGCGTAATACTAGGTCAAGCGGTAAGCTATCAAAAAAATATATCTCATATGTAGAGAAAAACTTTGACGCTACTGCAGAAAATGTAAGCCCAGACAAGATCACAGACAAGGTCAACAGCTGGATAAATGAAAACACAAACGGCCTCATCCCCTCTATCAGTAACGACTTATCAATGACAGACCTGATTCTCGTAAATACTCTTTACCTGAAAACCTCATGGGTAACAGCCTTTGAAGAATATGCTACTCAGGAAGATGATTTTACCACTATATCAGGTGCAACTGTAAAAAAAGAGTTCATGAACCAGCAGGATCGATTCAAGTATTATGAGGATGAAAACGGAAAATTTGTTGTTCTCCCTATGAATGGCGGTATAAATGCTGTATTTATCCTTGGTGATGTGGATGATATAACTTCTAAGATTTCAGAAGCATCCTACGAAGAAGTTGCTATAAAGCTTCCTAAATTTGAGACCGAGACATCTTTATCTGATAATCAGCTGATTGACTTCTGCAAAGCTCGTGGCGCCAGCTCTCCTTTTACAACAGATGCTGACTTTTCAGTTATGAGTAATGAGATGTCCCTTTATATCACAGATATTATACAAAAGACCAAGATCAAGCTTGACGAAAGCGGAGTAGAAGCTGCTGCTGCAACAGTCATAATGATGACAGAAGGATGTGTGGAAATTGAACCTGAGGTAAAAGAGTTTACTGCAGACGAGCCTTTTAAGTATATGATCCTTACAGATAGTGAGACACCAGAACTTCTCTTCTATGGTCAAGTTGTTGAGTAAATATATTATCTTTCTCTAAAAACAGTCCCGAAAGGGACTGTTTTTTCTAGCATAAAGTTCCGATATGTATTATAGTTAATATGTAGATGTATTTTCGTTTGTAGTTTATGTATATAGAAAGGAAAAGCTACATGAATACCCTTACAAAGAGAATCATATCATGTTTCGCTGTAGTAGCACTGCTTCTTATATGTATTTGGGGCAGTACCTATGTTGTTGAGCGAAACGGACATCAGTATGATGGCGCCGCCCAAGGATTTGCAGGTGAAATCAAAGTTTCAGTATTTGTAGAAGGAAATACAATCACTGACATTACATATCAGACAGAGGGTGAAACTCCTTCCATTGGTGGTAGTGCCATCAAAGCGCTTCGAACCAAGATTCTGAAGACTCAGAACGTAAACATTGACGCCATATCCGGAGCCACTTACTCCTCAAAAGGCTTCCTTGAAGCTGTAGGACAAGCCCTTTCACAGGCCGGAATTGTGGCAGATGGAAGTAATAAAGGCGGTGGTGCCTCTGAAGACTACGAAGCTACAGCTGATGTAGTTGTAGTAGGAGGTGGCGGTGCAGGTATGACAGCAGCCATCACTGTAGCTGAAAATGGTAAGAAGGTCATCCTCCTTGAAAAGAGCGATATTCTAGGCGGCAATACCAGCAGAGCCAGCTCAGGAATGAATGCCGCAGAAACACACTATGAAAAAGAGCAGGGTGTAGAGGACTCTGTAGATCTTTTCGTGCAAGATACAATGAAGAGCGGAAAAGAAATAAATGATCCGGAGCTTGTAAGAACTCTTGCCGAGAATACCTCTGCTGCAATCGACTGGCTTGATAAGGAAAATGCTCCTCTTTCCGGCCCTCTTGGAACTATGGGCGGACTTAGTGCAAAAAGAACACATCGTCCTACAGATGCTGAGGGAAATGTAACCTCAGTAGGTAATTTCCTGGTATCTGCACTAGGTGTAAGGCTTGATGAGCTGGGCGTTGAAATAATAACAGGCGCTTCTGTAAATAAGATTATCATGGAAGATGGAAAAGCAAGTGGAGTTATCGCCGCAGGAGAATATGGTGAAACTATAACAATCCATGCAAATGCAGTTGTTGTCGCAACTGGTGGATTTGGTGGCAATATGGACCGCGTCGTAGCTCTTCGCCCTGATCTTGAGGGCTTTATCTCCACAAATGTTGCTACTGCAAGTGGTGATGCTATCGACTTCCTCGGTGAAGTTGGTGCAGACTTTGTAGACATGGAGCAGATCCAGCTTCATCCTACAGTTATACCTACTGATGGCGCCCTTGTTGGCGAAGCTCTTCGTGGTGATGGTGCAATCCTGGTAAATAGAGAAGGTGTCAGATTCACAAATGAAACCGGAACAAGAGATGCTGTTTCTGCTGCTGAAGTTGCACAGACTGGCGGAAATGTTTGGCTGATTGCCAACGAGGAAATGTATGAAGGTTCAGCAGTTATCAAAAAGCTTGATAAGAGTGGATATCTTGTAAAGGGTGATACTCTAAATGATCTTGCAAAAGCCATGGAATTTGATGCAAATGCTACTACTGCCCTTTTAGATACAGTAAGCAAATGGTCTGGCTATGTAAAAGCTGGCGAAGATCCAGATTTTTCAAGAGATATCGGAACTCCACTTACTGACCTCTCTTCCGGACCTTATTACGCAGTTAATGTTGGCCCTGGAATACATCACTGTATGGGCGGTGTCAAGATAAATACTGAAGCTCGGGTCATTTCAAAAGATGGAACTCCTATCCCTGGATTATACGCCTGCGGAGAAGTTACTGGCGGAATCCACGGTGCAAACCGTCTCGGCGGAAATGCCGTTGCCGACATCGTAGTATTTGGACGAATTGCTGGTGAGAATGCTTCGAAATAAATAAAATAGTTAACTTAAAGAAGGCCGCAATTTCGCGGCCTTTTTTTCGTTTTAAGATAATATTTACAATTTAATTGTTGACAATTATTTTAGATTGTGTACAATGTAATTATCAGATACAAAAAATCTTCTTACAAATAATCGGAGGTACTTATTTATGGAGTATAAATTCACACATGATAATTTTGATAATGAAGTGTTAAAGAGCGATATCCCAGTTCTTGTAGATTTCTATGCAGACTGGTGCGGTCCTTGCAAGATGATGATGCCAGTTGTTGAGAAAATGGCTGAGAAGTATGATGGTAAGATCAAGGTTGGTAAGATCAATTCTGATGAGGAATCAGCTCTTGCTGCCAAGTACAATATCATGTCAATTCCAAGCTTTTTAATGTTTAAGAACGGTGAGCTTGTAGAAACCCTTACAGGAGCTATGCCTGCTGATGTTCTTGCTGGTAAGCTTGATTCTCTTCTTTGATGATTTAATTAATGAAGCCGGATTTACTGTTTTAGTAAATCCGGCTTCTAAATTTTTATGAAATTCTCTCTCCAAGCCATCCCTTAATATCTGAAACACCGTTGAGCTTTTGGATGACATCTCCCGAACACACTATAAGTGTCGGAGCCTGCATTATATTATATTTTTCTACAAGCTCTGGATTTTCATCCGCATCCAGCTCTTTATATTGAATTCCTGCTTTATCAAGCATCATTCCGGCAATCCTGCAGTTTGGACAGGTCTGTGTTTTAAAGAGCATTACCGCCTCATCCACATTTAAGGCATTTATACTTGCATCTTTATTAGACTTTTTTATCGCAGCTTCTGCAAAGCTGGATCCTGACTGAATCTGCTCTGAATTACTAATTGCTTTTTCATGTTTCAGCACAGAACGTCCAATATCGTAAACCTTTCTATCCTTGTATTCTTGGGCTTTTCCATCATTCCAATTGGCAACTGGCCTGTAATAGCCAGTGATTCTACTATAAACCTCAGTCTTTTCACCGCAGTGAGGACAAACCTTCTGCTCTCCCGAAAGATATCCGTGATTCTTGCATACTGAATATGTTGGAGACATGGTATAGTATGGAAGCTTGTAGTTCTGGGCAATCTTTCTAACAAGATTTGCTGCAGCCTTCCAGTCAGGGAGCTTCTCTCCGAGGAAAGCATGGAATACTGTTCCTGATGTATACAGAGTCTGAAGCTCATCCTGAATATCAAGGGCAGAGAAAATATCCTCTGTATAGCCAACTGGAAGATGCGAAGAATTAGTATAATAAGGGGTTCCATCCATGTTTGCAGTTATAATATCAGGATATTTTTCCTTGTCATGTTTGGCGAATCGATAGGTTGTTGACTCCGCAGGCGTAGCCTCCAGATTATAAAGATCCCCGTACTTCTCCTGATAATCTGAAAGGCGATCTCTCATGTGGATAAGGACATCCTTGGTAAATTCCTGGGTTCTCTTATCAGTCATGTCAGCGCCAATCCACTTGGCATTAAGACCAACTTCGTTCATACCTATAAGTCCTATGGTTGAGAAGTGGTTTGCAAAGGTTCCAAGGTACCTTTTGGTGTATGGGTAAAGTCCCTGATCCAGGAGCTTTGTAATTACTTCTCTCTTGGTCTTAAGGCTTCTGGCTGCTATATCCATTAAATGGTCAAGTCTCTTGTAAAAATCCTCCTCATCCTTGGCAAGATATGCAATTCTAGGCATATTGATGGTTACAACACCAATTGATCCTGTAGATTCGCCTGAACCAAAGAAGCCTCCTGACTTTTTCCTGAGCTCTCTAAGGTCCAGACGCAGTCTGCAGCACATGGACCTGACATCACTTGGCTCCATGTCTGAATTGATGTAATTAGAAAAATATGGAGTACCATATTTAGCTGTCATCTCAAATAAAAGTTTATTATTCTCAGTCTCGCTGAAATCAAAATCGTTTGTTATTGAATATGTAGGGATAGGGTACTGGAAACCGCGTCCGTTGGCATCTCCCTCAATCATTATCTCAATAAATGCCTTGTTGACCATGTCCATTTCGTGCTGACAATCACCATAGGTAAAATCAAGCTCTTTGCCGCCCACAATAGCATTTAGGTTACGCAAGTCATTTGGCACTGTCCAATCCAGAGTGATATTTGAAAATGGAGCCTGTGTTCCCCATCTGCTAGGCGTATTAACACCATAAACAAATGACTGAATGCACTGCTTGACCTCTGCCTGAGACAAGTTATCCACCTTAACAAAAGGTGCAAGGTAGGTATCAAATGATGAAAATGCCTGAGCTCCCGCCCACTCATTCTGCATAATTCCAAGGAAATTAACCATCTGATTGCACAAGGTCGATAAGTGACAAGCAGGTGCAGATGTGATCTTGCCAGGAACTCCGCCAAGGCCTTCCTGAATGAGCTGCTTGAGACTCCATCCAGCACAATAACCACTTAACATTGCAAGATCATGAATATGGATAGCTGCGCTTCTGTGAGCTGATGCAATTTCTTCGTCATATACTTCTGAAAGCCAGTAATTAGCTGTAATAGCACCTGAATTGGACAGGATCAGGCCTCCAATAGAATATGTGACTGTAGAGTTTTCTTTTACCCTCCAATCGTTGATCTTAAGGTAATCATTGACAATATCCTTGTAATTTAAAAGGGCAGAATTAACGTTACGAACCTTCTCTCGCTGCTTACGATAAAGGATATATGCCTTGGCCACATCGGTGTAGCCTGCTTCAGATAAAACCTTCTCAACGCTATCCTGAATCTCTTCCACTGTGATCTTATCGTTCACTATCTTGGGCTCAAAATCTGAAGCCACCCTAAGTGCAATAAGATCAATAACGCTGGAGTGGTAATCCTTCTCCAGCGCTACAAATGCCTTTGTAATTGCCGCTGAAATCTTGGAAATGTCGAATTCTGCGATTGTGCCATCGCGCTTAACAACCTGATACATAAGAAACCCCCTAGAGAAAATCAAAGTTACTATGAACAATCTATTAATTCAAAGACTGAAAATAGTAACCGCCATAAGAATATTAACTATGATTAAGATATCATTAATATAATATTTCGTCAATATATAGATATTTCAGATTATACGACCACAAGATATTGTGGTTTGATTAAAGGCCGCGCAGTTCCGCGCTCGGTACATACTGCCTCACAATTTTGATGAATTCTTCCATAGTTTCACGGCTCGGCGCTGTCAAAGTGCTGTCTGGTACTGTATCTCTAGGCACATATTGTTGCAAAAAATATTTTTTTGCTCCTGTAATCCATTTTCCAATTTCATGAAAATCAGCTTCCGTATGATACCTCTCAACTACAGTAGTGCGAAACTCATAATCTATGCGACCTTCCAGGAGAAGTGAAACTGTCTGTTCAACAGCCTCTATACTAAAACGCTTGTTTAAATCACTATTAGCTCGCTTGGTAAGTCCTGCTGTAATAGCGTATTTTTCTGGGCAGTTCTTGATATCCATGGCTACATAATCGATAAGCTGCGCATCCATCAGCTCTTTTACCATATCTGGATGAGCTCCGTTTGTATCGAGCTTAATCTTGTAACCCAAAGCCTTTATGCGCCTTATGAAATCAGGAAGATCTCTCCTAAGACAAGGTTCCCCTCCTGTTATGCAGACTCCATCCAGGATTCCCGTTCTCTTTTCCAGAAAAGAAAATAACTCCTCCTCGTCCATTATTGGCTCAGCGCTGCCATCAACAAGCTCAAAATTGTGACAGTATGGACATCTGAAGTCACACCCGCCAAGGAAAATGGTACAAGCCACATTCCCCGGGAAATCTAAAAGAGTCATTTTCTGAAGTCCATGAATCTGCATATAAAATCCCCCACACAAATTTACATTGATCCTGACATCAGTTTCTATTGTATCAAAATAGCCTGCATCTTGCTAAGATGCAGGCTCAATATAACATTAGTTATTTATTTCTTTTTTCTCTTCAATACTACAAAGATACCGCCTACTATAGCAATTAATCCTGCAACGCCAGCGACTATAGGAAGTAGTGGAGCCTTAGTGCTTGCTGTGCCCTTGTTCTCGCCTTTTACAAGAACTACTGCAGAAACAGGGTCAACGGTAAGTGTTCCTGAAACTGTCTCTATTACCTCTGTTCCGGCCTTTGTACCCTTTACGCAAACATTCCAGTTTCCTTCAGGCAGAGTAATAGTTGTAGCTGCGTCATTTGGGTTAAATGCAAGGAAAATCTGCTCTGCAGTCTCGCCCTCTACAGCCTTGTCTGTATTGTCCATGGTAAATGCCAATACATTCTTATCAAGATCAGTTACAGCTGTGACTCTCGCAGCTACTTCATCACCTGAGGTGAGCCTTAAAAGCGGATGCTCTTTTCTAAAGGCAATAAGCCCCTTGTAGAACTCATAGTTTTCCTGATACTTGGGATCATCAAGTGTCTCCCATTTAAGACTATTGACCTCGTCTCCTGAACTATAGCTGTTGGAGTCAAAAGAGCCGTCTTCCTTTACTTTAGTTCTTAGAATCTCTTCACCAGCCTGCATGAAGGGCACGCCCTCGGCTGTCATGTAGAAAGAAGCAGCTAAATTACTCATCTTGATCCAGGATTCTTCATCAAGATCTGTTCTAGCCATAGCAATCCTGTCATAAAGAGTATTGTTGTCATGGCAGGATGCATACTGAATTATCTGTGATGGGTTCTTGGACCAGGTTTCTGTTGCAAGGAAAGATGCTGCCATAGCACGCTCAGCGTTCTTAGAACCAGAAGCCCAGCCTGTTTCTGCTGTATTAAATACACTTCCCTTTAAACCATCTCTGATGTTGTCATTAAAATATGCAAAACCTGGAGTTTTTTCTGACGACTGCTGTGTTGCCATAGTAATATTTTCCTTGGTAACATCAGTATTCATGCTCCAGCCCTCACCATAGAAGATAACATCAGGGTGAGTCTTGTGAACCTCTGAGACAATCTCATTTACAGTATCCACATCAAGAAGTCCAACAAGATCAAATCTAAAGCCGTCAATGTGGTATTCATCAGCCCAATAACAAACTGAATCAACGATATATTTTCTGACCATTGAACGCTCAGATGCTGTATCATTGCCGCATCCTGAGCCATTTGAATATGTTCCGTCAGCATTTATTCTTGAAAAATAACCTGGAACAAGGCGGTTAATGCAGAAATCCTTACCGCTGTATACGTGGTTATATACTACGTCCATAACAACTGATAAACCGTTATCATGAAGAGACTTTACCATTTCCTTGGCTTCTCTTACACGTACATTACCGTCATGCGCATCTGTAGAGTATGAGCCCTCTGGAACGTTGTAGTTAACAGGATCGTAGCCCCAGTTAAATCTGTCAGTAGTTGTGGTATTCTCATCAACAGACCCAAAATCATAGAAAGGAAGAAGGTGAACGTGTGTCACTCCAAGGTCCTTGATATAATCTATACCAGTAGCCTTTCCACCTTTAGTTTTTGTTCCGGTTTCAGTAAATGCTGTGTATTTTCCTGCATTTACCATATTTCCATCAGGATTAACAGAAAAGTCGCGGATATGAAGCTCATATATAACAGCATCATTTATCTGCTCGTTGCTGTGTGGATTCTTGTCATTCTCCCAGCCTTCAGGATTTGTAGCATCAAGATCTATGACCATAGCTCTTTTGCCATTAACTCCTGTTGTTCTGGCATAAGGGTCACATGCCTCTACATTTAATCCATCAAGAATTGCTGTATAGGTATAGTAAGTACCTGCAAGGTCTCCAGAAACTTCTGCTACCCAGGTTCCCTTCTCATCAGCCGTCATCTCAACAGCTTCCTTCAGATCCTTTTCCCAGGGATCACCTGACTCGTAAAGATTTACAGAAACTGCCTCAGCAGTAGGTGCCCAGACGCGGAAAGTGGTCTTGTCCTTGGAATAGGTAGCGCCAAGATCCTCGCCCTCATATGTATACTTGTCCTCAAATTCCTGTGTTGAATATATAACAGGCATATTTACAGGATATTCCTGCCCATCAAAGCCAACACGGTAGTTTCTGTTATATTCAAGCTCAGAAGCAATGTTAAGATCATAGAAATACTGGCTGTCTGAAGCCTTCTCTTTTAATGAAACCTTTTTAACTTCCACATCTCCAAGTCGGCCTCTGACATAAAAAGAATCCATAAGTGACTCTTCTATCTCGCCTGTAAGCTCAATTGTTATAGTATTCTTGCCATCATAAGTTGCGGTTTTAAGCTTTGTACCTGTCATAACATCATCACCATATTCCTTTGTAGCTCCCTCTACGCCAGATTCAACGTAGACATTAACTGTCCCTGAAACAACCTCGGATATATCAATAAACTGATCCATATCAACATCTTTGTCCCAATCCTGTGTCCTTACGATAAATCCAACCTTGGTAGAGCCACTTGGAACTGCCATGGTCGCAACCATCTCGCCATTTTCATCCTGCAATGGGTATCCTGCACCTTCACCGCCATCAGGCCACATCCAGACATCCCATTTTGCGTAATCTCCATCCTCTCTGTGATAGTGGAGTTTAAGCGTAACTCCCTCATCTGCTCTTGCAGTAATGGACATGCCAAATCCGGAAAACAAGCTTGTTACCAGCATCATAGCCGCCATCATAAGCGCAAAAGCGTGCCTTGTGATCACTCTTTTCACTTTTTCTTTACCTCCCAATTTTCGGAAAACGTTTTCCTTTATTTTACTATTTTCCGGAGGAGTAGTAAAGGTACTTTATTTCACTGCACAGATTTCAAACATTGGAGTTGTACCATACAGAAGCTTTTCCTTGTCATCCCATAACCTTTCAGTAATATCTCTGACAAAAGAGATCTCACTAAAGCCGATTGCCTTTAATACGCCATAGTCAAAGTCCGGGCGCACAAGATCTAATAAAGGATGGCCACCCTCTGGCTCCTCTTCTATTTCCGGAATTGCATCAGGGTCAGTGTTTTCATTAAAATCAGATCCAAATCTTCTGATGCACTCTTTCCAGTCCCTTAGATATTGCTCCCTGATATCAGGCCTTGCAAACTCAAAATGCCAGTTTGCATCATATATGAGAAGCTTTCCGCCTGGCTTTAGAACTCTTTTCCACTCTGTATAAGTGCCTGCGTGATCAAGAAGTGTGTGCGTAACATTTCTGCATACAAGCAGATCAAAAGAATTATCCGGAAAATCAAGCTTCGCAGCATTCATTTCCAGGATTTCTGCAGTTGAATTGTTGTTTTTAACATTCCTTCTAGCTCTTTGAATCATCCCCTCTGCTCCGTCAATCCCTATAACATCATGGCCCTTGGCTGAGAGTATGATAGAAAAAAATGCTGGCCCGCAGCCAAGATCTAAGATCTTGAGGCGAGACTTTTCATCAAAGTGCGACAAAATCTGCTCCTGCCAGGCCTCAACCCTGAAGCTTTGAAGCTCGTCCTGTATTATCCTGTCATAATTAGTTGAACTTTCAGACCAGTTCTTATTTATTTCTTCCTGCTTCATATATCTCCTTTGTACGTTCTGTTGCGCAAATCGCAATCAGTTGTTAATTAATTTGATGGCACGCTACCTTGTGTCCTGGCTCTATCTCTTTTAGCTCTGGAACAGTTTTGAAACAGTTTACACATGCCTTTTGACATCTGTTAGCATATACGCAGCCTGCTGTATCCTCTTCCTTGTCCTGATAGCCTGAAACTGACAAGTCTGCACCAGTAAGAAGCTTAGTATATGGATGACACATATTGCCAAATTTCTCAATGTCATCTATTTCCTCCACAACTCTGCCGTTGTACATGACCATTACTCGGTCAGAAAGGTTGTATACTGCTTCTATGTCATGGCTGATCATAAGATAGGACAGACCATACTCAAGTTTCAGTTTCTTTAATAGGTTTAGAATCTGGGCCTGAACAGATATGTCCAGGCCGCTAAGGGGCTCGTCTAGCACTATCAGCTCAGGATCTGCCGCAAGGGCCCTTGCTATACATATTCTCTGAAGCTGACCACCGCTAAATTCAGTGGTCTTTTTGCCAGCCTCGATTGCAGGAATGCCTACCTTGTACAAGAGCTCATTAATATATGCATCTCTTTGGGCGCGACTTTTTAGCTTAAAGTACCTTATTGGCTCCTCTATTACCTGTCTGGCAGTAAATCTTGGATTTGTAGCTTCATAAGAGTTCTGATATACCATCTGTAGTGCCTGTCTGGCCCTTCTATCTATGTGACGAGCATCCAATTCTTCTCCCCGGTATAAAATATGCCCGCTACTTGGAAGTTCTAGACCAATGGCTATCCTTCCTATAGTACTCTTTCCACTCCCACTCTCTCCAACTATCGCAAGACACTCACCTTTTTCTACATGTAGAGATACACCCTTTACTGCCTGAACTTTTTTAGGTCTTAAATAGCTTCCACCCTGATAGTTTTTAACCACATTATCAATTTCAAGTATTCTCATTTTGGGTCTCCCATCTGATGCAGCAAATTCTGTGTCCTTGTGTTGTTACCGACTGGCTCATATCAAATATGCGACATTCATCAATGCTCTCAGGGCACCTGGGTGCAAAAGGGCATCCTGCCTGACGTTCCGATAATGCTGGAGGATTTCCTTTTAATACAGGCAAATAGTCTCTGGTATATGATGGTCTGGACTGAAGGAGTTTTTGTGTATAAGGATGAAACACCTTACCTTCTTTAAAGTCTTCTCCATCAAAGCTTTCAACCAGATAGCCTGCGTACATTACATATACCCTATCTGCAAGGTTTTCCACCGCCTTCATATCATGAGAAATAAACAAAATTCCTGTTCCGAATTTCTCTTTTACCTGCTTTAAAAGAGCTATGATTTCCCTTTGGGCAGTAACATCCACAGACGTTGTAGGCTCATCTGCTATGATCATTGAGGGATTTAGCATAAGAGCAATTGCAATCATAATTCTTTGCAGCATTCCACCGCTACATTGAAAAGGGTACATTTTAAGCACTTTTTCAGGGGAGCGTATGTTCAGGCTAAGTAAAAGATCTATAGCCTTTTTTATAGTTTCTTTTCTGGTCCAATTAGTATGGATTCTGGCAGTTTCAATAAAATGCTCCTCTATGGTAAAGAGCTGATCAAAGGAACTCATAGTATCCTGCATTATAACTGCAATTTCCTTGCCCCGAAGTGGAGCTAAATCCTTTTCATTGCCGCACTCTATTACCCTGCCGTCAAACTTAAAAGATCCCGTACTAGTCCATAACACCGTATCTGCCAGGCCCAGAAGGCTCTTCCAGAGCATACTTTTCCCGCTACCACTCTCACCAATTAGTCCCACGACCTCTCCTCTGCCAACCTTTAGATTGGCAGAGGTAATGACATTTTGTCTTTTACCACCAGAGTTAAGGAAAAGGCTGTAGTTTTCTATTTTAAACAGTTCCTGCATCTACACCCCTCCTCGTATTTTTATTTCTAAGTCTGTGGCTAACATATTCTCCTAGAATATTAAAATCCAAAACAATAAGAAAAAGAATCACACCCGGCCAGAGCAAAACTCCAAAATTTGTACGTATCAGGTTGCAGCCATCGCTTATCATTATTCCAAGTTCCGGAGTGGGGCGCTGGATACCAATTCCAAGAAAAGAAAACCCTGCAAGGCCCAGAACCACATTACCTAGAGACAAGGTAAACTGTCCCACAAGTTGAGTTATGATTGATGGAGCTATATGTCTTCTGATAATAGTCAATGGCCTTGCACCACTAAGTCTTGCCGCCTGGACGTATTTCCTTTCTTTTGTTGTCAGTGTGATACTTCTTGATATTCTGGCATACCAGATCCAGTTAACCAGCAGCATTGCAAGTATTATATTTCTTGTACTCGCCCCTAAAAATGCAGCAATCAGCATAATTAGAATTGTGCTCGGAAATGCCATAAGAGCGTTGCATATACCTGCAAATAGCTGGTCTAAGATTCCACCAAAATATGCTGCCAGCATCCCCACGAACATACCAATAAACACTGATGCAAACTCAATAGTAAAAGCTATAAGGACAGAATTTCTGACAGCATAAATACATCTGCAGAAAATGCAACGTCCAAAGTCATCTGCTCCAAATGGATACTCAAAGCTATTTGGAGCAAACTTCATAGAAAGATCTATTTCTGTTGGATCATGAATACAGATTTTGTCAGCAAATATAATGATCAGAACCATTAGCAACAGGAAAACTAATGCAGGAATAAATGCGGGATTTCTTTTTCTTGTACCATCCATCATGACACATCCCCCTTTCCAAGCCTTATCCTGGGATCAACAATTGCACTCATCAAGTCTGCAACGGTGTTTGCAATAATATAGGTTATAGCCACAATTAAGATATAACCCTGGATTACAGGATAGTCTCGTGCCAAGATTGCCTTGGTTATAAGTCTTCCCAGTCCAGGCCATGAAAAGACATTTTCAATTATTACTGTTCCTGCTATAAGGCCGCCCAGAGATATTCCTGTTGTATTTACTAAAGGGAGTAAAGAATTTCTAAGAATATGCGTCCAGAAAATAGTTCTTTTGCGCATTCCCCTTGCTCTTGCATATAGGACATACATTTCCTGCCTGTTCTCATTTACTTCATTTCTAAGCATCTGAACAAAATATGCAATATGCGAAATTGACAGGGTAAACGATGGCAAAATCAGGCTTTTTAGAGAGCCATCCGGAATTGCAGGTAAAACTTTAAGATCTACGCAAAAAAATCTAATAAAAATAAATCCCAGCACAAAAACTGGCACTGCTGTTCCTACAACGCAATAAAACCTGGTGAATTTATCTAAAAATCCTCCAGGCTTTATGGTAGCGCCTATCCCAAGAATGGGCGTGATAATTAATATCCATACAATGGAAGAAAGCGCCAGCTGGAGCGTCTTAATAAAGGCGCTCCCCAGCATGGCGGATACTTCCTGGTTAGATGAATAGGATATGCCAAAATTCAAATGAACAGTGTCATCAAGCCAATTAATATATTGAACATACACTGGCTCATTAAGGCCAAATCTCTCCTGTGCTTGTTTGATATTTTCTTCGTTCTTTTCTAAATGATGTGTCACAAGATACGTATCTACTGCATCTGCAGGCATCATTCTGATAAGGACAAAAGATATAACAGAAACCAGTAAAATTGTCGGAATTATAAGTATTATCTGCTTTAATACATATTTTTTCATCTTGAAACTGAAGTCATTGGCATTACATTTGAATAGCCAAATTCAATACCACTTACACCCTTCTGTGCTATAGCTCTGTTTGTCTGATATGAAATAGGAATAATGCAATACTGATCTTCGATGTAGTGAAGAAGATAGTCGTGCTTTTCCTGAATAACAGCTGGATCTGTTTCACTAAAGGTACTCTGAACAGTTGCCGCAAACTCAGCATAGCCATCGCATGGAGCAAGTGCGAACTGCTCATCTGTATATCCATCAAGACTCATTGCATTAAGAGTTGAGTATGGATCCTGAGGATCTCCCCAGCTTACAGAATATCCTACCTGGAAATCACCACCGTAGATTCTGTTGCTATTAGCATTTGATTCCTCACCCATGATATTCACCTTGATTCCAATCTTCTTCATATCAGACTGGAATACCTGCGCAAAGCTTGTCTGAACTGCGTGTGAAGCATCATAATAATACTCAAGACTAAGAGTCTCTCCATCCTTAGTACGATATTCAGCACCATCTTCAAGCTTCCATCCAGCTTCATCAAGGAGTCTTGCTGACTCTTCAGGATCATAAGCATATCCCTCAAGGCCTACATTACAGTACATTACATTTGGCCAATAATATGACTGTGCCATCTCTTCAAGGCCACCAAAAATACTATCTACCATTGTCTGTCTATCAAGTCCAAGGATGATTGCCTTACGTACATTAAAGTCATCCAATGGCTTTTTGCTTGAATTAAGTGTAATAACACGAGTAAGAACAGGATCAGAAATTGCAGATACATAACCCTCGTCCTGAAGAGACTTGAATGTATCTATTCCCATAAGTGAGCTCTCATAATTATCGTAGAGCATATCAACCTGTCCGGATTCAAAAGCGCTTACAGCAGTCTGACTATCAGTGATAATCTGAACTCTGAACTTATCAAGCTTTGGAGCTTCGCCCCAATAATACTCATTTCTTACAAACTCAGCATACTCATTTTCCTTGTAATCAGACAGAACAAAAGCTCCTGTTCCGATAGGTTCCTTGATGCCATTAATGCTGCTTCCATCATCCATAAAGCCTGCATCTCCAAGCATTCTCCATGGGCGGACAGATGCAAGTTCCTGAAGTGCTGGATAATAAGGCTGTGTAAGCTTGAACTCAAAGGTATGGTCGTCTACCGCATACCAGGAATCCATATTGGCACAAACGCCCATCCATGCATAAGCATCGCGATCCTGTAATATAGCATCAAAGTTCTTTACAACGTTGTTGGCATCACATACAGTTCCATCTGAGAATTTAGCATTTTCACGGATATGGAAAGTGTAAGTAAGACCATCCTCTGAAACTGACCACTCATCTGCAAGAGCTGGAACAATCTCGCCCTTTGAATACATTACAAGCGGCTCATATACAAAGTTAAGTGCATAAAGAGCAGCTCCAGAATGATACATATGAGGATTAAGTGATACACCTATATCCGTTGAAGAAGCTACTGTAAACACATGGTCAGAACTAGTAGCTGCATCTGTTTCCTGCGCAGTCTCTACGTTGTTTTCCTCCTGTACTTGTGCCGCATCATTGCCACAGCCTGTCAGCACTCCTGCGAACATAGACGCAGCAATTAAAAGACCTAAAATACTCTTCTTTTTCATTTGTAAATACCTCTCAAAAAATAATATGCTCTATATATTTTAAGCAAGCAAAATACCTCCGCAAGCCCCCCGGGGGGTTACATGTTCTAGATTTAGATGTTAGAATTTCTCTACAATTATGTATTTTCAGGAGGTTTTTCTGTGCCTAGCTCACGCTTTACAATTATTCGCAGAATACTTGGTATTTCTTTTAAAAAGCCACTACTTATGTCTTTATCCGTATTATTAGCAACCATTTCAAGCCTCATGTATTTTGTCCCATATCTGGTTATATATAAAATTCTTAAAGTTCTTTTCCTTCATAGTGAAAGCTTATCAGGAACAAGTCTCATCAGTCTCAGCGTTATCGCAGTTTGTAGTGCAATACTGAACGTAGGGCTTTATTTTGGTGCCCTGATTTTGTCTCACGTTGCTGCATTTGAGACCTCTTTTGACCTTAAGATCCTATTAGCTGAAAAGCTGGCAAAGCTCCCTGTTGGTTTCCATCTGGAATACGGAAGTGGCAGGCAATATCAGCTTATGGATAGTGGGATTTCAAATATACAGAGTTTCATAGCTCACAAACTTCCAGACATGGTAATTTCTGTAGTCTATCCAGTAGCCATGATACTTATAATTGTAGCCGTTGACCTTCGCTTTGGCCTTGCTATGCTCTTTGGTATTGCTATTGCCTATGTTTTCCACTATCTTTCCATGGGAAGAGGTGGCGCCAAGCATATGATGGACTTGTATTACGATGCTCTGGAGCAGATGGAAAGCGCATCTTTGGAATGTATAAGAGGCATATCCGTTATAAAGGCCTATGGAAAAAAATCCAGCGCCTTCCAAAAGCTGGATAAATCTATCAGTGACTACACAAACATGGTCATTCCCTACACAAGAAACTGGGAAAAACATATGCCCTGGTTTTTCACACTTGTGGGGAATATATATCTGTTTTTAATTCCTGTAGCAATTTTAACTGCGCCATCATCCTTTGATGCCTGGCCAGATTTTGCTGTCAGATTTCTTTTCAATCTGATCCTGGCTCCTTCCTTGGCCTCGATCATTCCTAAAATCGGGCGTATCATGGAAGAATTTATGCGCGTTAATGCTGATGTAGAGAATTACCATACCCTGATGGCAGCAAAAGAACTTCCACAGCCGGAAGGTAACACTACAGCAGATAACAGCACACTCTCTTTTGAGCATGTCTCTTTTTCCTACAAAGAAAATGCTGATTATCCTGCTCTTTCCGATATTTCTTTTACTGTCTCGCCCGGAACAACTACTGCAATAGTTGGAACTTCAGGAAGTGGAAAAAGTACTATTGCCTCACTTATTGCCAGATTCTGGGATGTTGAAAATGGACGTATCACCATAGGAAACATGGATATTCGTGATATGAAGATAAATGCTCTTATGGATCAGATAGCATTTGTGCTACAAAATGACAGGATTTTTAGCCAGAGCATATATGATAACATCTGTTGTGGAAAAGAGTGCACTAATCCTGAAGATGTAATAAATGCGGCCAGAGCAGCTAATTGCCACGATTTTATAGAAAAACTTCCTGACGGGTATAACACCATTATAGGCTCAGAAGGAACATATCTCTCAACCGGTCAGATTCAAAGAATAGTCCTTGCAAGGGCCTTTTTAAAGAATGCTCCTATAATCGTAATGGACGAAGCCACTGCTTCTCAGGATGAAGAAAGCGAAACTTTGATAAAAGAAGCAATCAACAGACTTGTTGATGGAAAAACTGTAGTAATCATTGCCCACAGGCTTAATACAATATCTAATGCAGATCAGATTTTGGTTATGGAGAATGGAAAAATCGTTGAAAGAGGTAACCACAATACACTTTTAGAAAAAAATGGAGTTTACTCAAAGCTGTGGAATACCTATCGTAAAACTCTAGATTGGCACATAAAGTAAAGTATGGAGAAAAACAAATGTCTTACTTAAGAAATAATCTACCATTAACAAAAGACGGAATAAAAAGCCTGCGAATTGGTGTAATTGCCAGTTCTTTTCGCAGCATCTGTGAATTCCTTCCCTTTATTGTAATTTACCTTCTGATAGAGTCTATAGTATGCCCGGTATTGTATGATCATTCCATGCCAGATATGAACTATATAGCTAGGCTCGGATTTCTGGGTCTTGCCATAGCTCTGCTTAATTACCTTGGTTTCTGGTTATCTGACAGAGCAAATAACATTCCCACCTATCATGAAATGGACAGGCTAAGGCGCAATGTTTCAAAAAAACTCATCGATGTACCTATGTCTTATCTTTCCGCCTTAAATAAAGGAGATCTGGTAAGTCATATTATGTCAGACTGCGCCAACGTAGAAGTTGTAATGAGCGGGCTTATCCCTGGCGTGATCTCACGCTTTCTCTCAACTATCGTAGTTTTTGTCATTCTATCTTTTCTTGATCTGAGAATGTCCCTTGCTGCGTTTTGCGTTATTCCTGCTGCATTCCTAATCCAGGCTATAAGTCTAAGACTTCAAGGAAGCTTATCCAAAATACAGATCAAGGCCAAGCACAGAGCCAGCAACACTCTTTTAGAATACATAGAGGGTATGCCCACTATCAAGGCCTATAATCTATATGGTCGCCAATTCCATAAGCTCGAAGCAGACCTTATCGCATTAAGTCGCATATCAACAAGACTTGAAGTGACATCTGGGATCTTTGTAGTTGGAGCAGAGGCCATTATGCAGATTGGAGTAGGGCTATGCATCCTCGTAGGAGTTAATCTATTTACAAATAACTCGTTATCTCTCCCTCTATTACTGCTATTTCTTGCTGCAATTCTAAGAATTTACGAGCCATTTGCAGAAGCTTTGGGGGACCTTTCTAATTTAACTTACATGTCCGAGTCTCTGAAGAGATTAAATACTATGCTTGCTATGCCTGAAGAAACCCTACCTGATGCTGATCTTGAGCACTTTGATATTGAATTTGAAAATGTATCCTTTAGATATCCTTTGTCAGATAAAGATGTTTTTAGTGATTTGTCTTTTGCCATCCCAGAAGGTAAGATCACTGCAATTGTAGGCCCTTCAGGATGCGGAAAAAGTACGATAATAAAGCTGATAAGCAGATTATGGAAGCCAGATGAAGGATGTATTAAGATTGATGGAAAAGATATAAACGCTATTTCAGGTATAAGCTTTAGCAGGTATATTTCAGTTGTAGATCAGGATGTGGTTCTCTTTAATTCTTCTGTAATAGACAATATACTTGTAGGTAATCCTGACGCTTCAAGAAATGCTGCAATAGCTGCAGCAACAGCTGCAAGATGCGATGACTTTATAAGTAAACTTCCCAACGGTTATGACACTGTTCTGGCAGAAAACGGCTTATCCTTATCTGGCGGTCAGCGGCAACGAATCTCTATTGCCCGAGCAATCCTAAAGGACGCCCCTATAATTCTATTAGATGAAGCTACCGCTTCTCTGGATCCTGAAAATGAGGAGCTTGTACAGCAGGCACTTGCCAGCCTTCTAACACATGGTAAAACCATCATTGTAGTAACCCATAATCTGCACACTATTGAAGATGCGGATGAAATAATACGTTTATAAATAAATCTAGTGGTATACTTGTAATTATGAAAAACAAATATACCACTTTTAGATTAATTACATTATTATCCATTCTCTCAATCGGAGCCACAGCCTGCAAAAGTGCTGCGCCAAAAGACGCCAGTGTATCAGAATATTCTATTGCTGAGGAGGGCAATATTACTACATCTGAAGCGTCCCTGGATGAAAATAACGACTCTGATCCTGAAGATTCCGCAAAATCTGATATTTCTAAGGCAATTCCAACCGCTTCTCTTGAAGAATCTGGAATCCATCCAGAATGCATTGAGCTTATAGAAGATATAATAACTACCGATATCGATAATGGCTTTCCAAGCGCTCAGCTGGCCATAGTCAGAGATGGCAAGCTCGTATATGAAAAGGGCTTTGGATCAGTAAATGCCTACAACCAGGATGGCACAAGAAAAACTGACTCTGCGCCTGTAACCACAGATACACTCTATGACATAGCCTCTATCAGCAAAATGGTAGGGGTAAACTATGCTCTTCAGAAGCTTGTTTCAGATGGTGAGATAGATATAAATGAGAAAGTATGCGACTATCTGGGGGATAGATTTTTTAGAGATACCATATATATTGACTATGAAGAGGGTGCTCATGTTCATCTTGATACCATAGTCACCTGGAAGTCTGAGCTTACAATTGCCCACCTTCTAAAGCATATGGGAGGTTTCCCTCCAAGTCCCAAGTATCATAACCCTACAATCAATCCGGAAACTCTAGAATATGACCCTGAAATCGAGAACCCGCTTTTTTCTTCAGTTTCTGCAGATCAGACCGCAAAAGAAGCTACTATAGAAGCAATCTGCAAGACACCACTGATGTACGAGCCCGGAACCAAGGTCATGTATTCAGATGTTGACTATATGATCCTTGGTCTTATCGTTGAGAAAAAGACAGGAATGGACCTTGATACATACCTAAAAAAGACCTTTGCCGAGCCCCTTGGACTTACCCATATTACCTACACTCCTCTTGAACACGGCTTTATGCCAGATTCAATTGCCGCAACGGAGCTAAATGGAAATACCAGGGATGGATATATCTCTTTTCCCGGGATAAGGACTGATACTATACAGGGACAGGTTCACGATGAAATGGCATATTATTGCATGGGCGGCGTCTCAGGTCACGCGGGAGTATTCACAAACGCCACAGACCTGGCAAGGCTTGGGTATTTGATGATTGACGGAACATTTGACGGCAAAACTTACTTCTCACCTGATGTGATTACCCTATTCACAGCTCCAAAATCCACTGACTATCAGAACTGGGGCCTTGGCTGGTGGAGACAGGGAGACATGCAAAGGACCAAATATTTTGGAACAAAAGCAGGCCCAAATACAATAGGTCACCAGGGCTGGACTGGAACTTTACTGATGATAGATCCTGAAAAAAAGCTGGTTGTAGCCTATCTCACCAACAAAATAAATACACCTGTTATCAATAAAGATGAGGATCCAAACAAGTTTGTGGGCAGCCTTTATACCTCCTCCACTCTTGGTTTCGTACCAGAGGTACTCTATACCGGTCTTGATGAAGATATAGATGTAACAGATGAACTTAAGAAACTTAGAAGCACTTATAAAGATTAAATCATTTCGCGTCAGGCTTTGTTTATTTTACACATTCATATACTTAAGTGCTTCATCATCTGCAACAAGCGTAAAATCTGGATGTAACTGCAATATAGATGCCGGCACCTTTGGAGTAACTTCCCCTGTCAGGGCCTCCTTTAGCACCTTGGCTTTCTTTTCGCCATCTACAACCATCAGGATCTTTTTAGCCTTCATTATGGTTCCAATGCCCATAGTTATCGCCTGCCTTGGCACCTGTGAAGCATCCTCGAAAAATCGTTTATTGGCCTCTATTGTGCTCTCTGCCAGATCAACTATATGTGTTTTCCTTGTAAAGCATTCACCGGGCTCATTAAAGCCTATATGGCCATTTGGACCAAGTCCAAGAAGCTGCATATCTATACCGCCGATTGATTCTATCGCTCTTTCATAGGAAAGGCACTCTCCCTCCATATCGGGGTTTGTTCCCTCAGGAATATGGACATTCTTCATATCAATGTTTACTCTGGAAAAGAGATTCTGTTTCATGAAATAGTGGTAGCTCTGAGGATTATCCTCATCAATGCCAACATATTCATCAAGATTCACAGTCTTAACTCTGGAAAAATCCAGGTCATCCTTTTTGTACCACTCAACAAGCTGATCATAGATGCCTATTGGCGATGAGCCTGTAGCAAGTCCCAGAACACAATCTGGTTTAATGATTATCTGCGCTGACAGGATATTAGCCGCTTTCCTACTCATGTCCTGATAATTATGTGCTCTGTATATCTTGATCATTTCTTCCTCCCCCAAGCCACACTATTACTGAAGATCAAAACCGCGAAGTTTAAGCTCATCTGCATGGATACAGGCTGCAAAATGTCCACCGCCATAGTCCTTGTTTTCAGGTGTTATTTTCTTGCACTCCTCAGTGCAGTACTGGCATCTTGTATGGAAAAAGCAGCCGCTTGGCGGATTTGCAGGGTTTGGAATCTCTCCCTTTAATGGAATCCTCTCCTGGTGAAACGTTGGATCTGCCACTGGTACTGCCGATAAAAGCGCTTCAGTATATGGGTGCTTGGGATGAGCAAAAATCTCCTCTGTCGTACCATATTCTACCATTTTTCCAAGATACATTACACCTACTTTGTCAGAGATGTGTTCTACTACAGAAAGGTCATGGGAGATAAAGATGTAAGTAAGTTTCATCTCATTCTGAAGATCTTTTAAAAGATTGATGACCTGTGCCTGGATAGAAACGTCAAGAGCTGAAACCGCCTCATCACACACAATGATATTGGGATTTAAGATAAGTGCCCTTGCAATACCTATACGCTGCCTCTGACCACCCGAAAAAGCATGTGGATAGCGCATAAGATACGCAGGGTTAAGGCCAACTTTCTCCGCCATATCTTTTGCTCTCTGATCCATCTCAGCCTTGGGCATTTTGGGGAAATTTGCTTTAAGCGGCTCCTTTATAATATCAAGTACAGTCATTCTGGGATCAAGTGATGAATAGGGATCCTGAAAGATCATCTGAATTTCCTTGCGGATTTCCTTCATCTTCTTTTTATCAATTTTAAGGAAATCAACCTCTTCCCCTGAGAGTGTACGGTACATTACAGAGCCTTCTGAGGCCTCGTATGCCCTTGCAATACAGCGTCCAAGTGTAGTCTTTCCACATCCTGACTCTCCAACAATTCCGATTGTTTCCCCCTTCTGTGCGCTAAAAGAAACATCGGTAACAGCTTTTACTGTGACATTTTTAGAGGTAAAACGCTTGTGAACATTCTTAACTTCCAGGATATTATCTTTTTCCACGCTTCTTACCTCCTTCCATAGGCTCTGAAACAGATGCCTCTCTTTTAAGTCTCTCCTCGACTTCTTTTCTATGAGCCTGGCAAGCTGCATTCTGGCATGCAAAGCAGGCTATCTTGTGGCCTTTTTCAATCTCCACAAGCTCTGGTTCTGCCTTGTCACAAAGGCCTTCAATTCTGGCATCACACCTGTCATAGAATCCGCACTGCTTAGGTAGATTCATAGCAAGAGGCACTGTTCCCTCAATGGAAAACAGTCTTTCATCTTTTCTGCCTCCTATCTTATGAACTGAGCCCATCAGTCCACGAGTGTATGGATGCTGAGGATTTGCGTATATAGTAGCTGCATCTCCTGTCTCCACAATTCTTCCAAGATACATTACAGCAACTCTGTCGCACATCTTGGCAACTACTCCAAGGTCATGTGTAATAAACAGGATTGCCATATCAAATTCCTTCTGAAGCTCCTTCATAAGCTCAAGGATCTGTGCCTGAATTGTGACATCAAGAGCTGTTGTTGGCTCATCTGCAATCAAGAGCTTTGGGTTGCAGACAAGCGCCATTGCTATAAGCGCTCTCTGTAACATACCCCCTGAAAACTCATGAGGATACTGATTGTATCGCTTTTCAACGTTTGCTATTCCAACCTTTCTCATGACCTCAAGAGATATCTCTTTTGCCTTCTTCTTGTCCTTGGTAATGTGAAGAAGTGTAGCCTCATTGATCTGATTTCCGATAGTATACATGGGTGAAAAAGCAACCATAGGTTCCTGAAAGATCATGGAAATCTGCTTGCCACGGACGTTTCTTATCTCTTTTCCCTTGGGATCCATTTTAAGTAGATCAACCTCAGTGTCGTCCTCATTTCTAAACATGATCTCGCCTCTTGGCATGCACTTCTTGTCATTGATTCCCAGTATTGCCTTACAAGTGATGGACTTACCGCAGCCAGATTCACCTACAAGTCCAAGAGTTTCACCCTTTTTTATTTCAAAATTAACCCCTCTTACCGGTGTGAGAGTCCCCTCCATCATCTTGATATCAACGTGGAGGTCTTTTATTTCAATTATGTTATCCTTTTCCATAGGTCAGCTCCTTGAAATTACTTGTATGGATCTGCCGCATCTCTCATTCCATCTCCCAGGAAGTTAAATGCTAGAACAGTGATCGTTACGAAGATAATAGGAATAAGCTTGTGAGGATTTAAAGCCACGTCAGTAACTGAGCTTGCTTCCTGAAGTAGCACTCCCCAACTGGTTGCAGGCGACTTGATACCAAGACCCAGATAAGACATTGAAGTCTCACCTACGATAGATCCAGGAATTCCCAGTGTCAGAGAAACTATAAGGTAACTCATAAATCCGGGAACCAGATGCTTCCAGATGATCTTCCAGGTAGAAACACCGGCAAGCCTTGCGGCCATTACATAATCTTCGTTTTTAAGCGACAAAAACTTTCCTCTAACAATGCGTGCCATACCTGTCCAGTTGATAAAGGACAGAATAATTGTCATGTAAAAATACATCTTAACTGTAGAAATTCCCGCAGGAATAGCTGCAGAAAGCGCCATCCACAGAGGAATCTGAGGTACAGCACCGATAACCTCGATGATACGCTGGATAATAATATCAATAACGCCGCCAAAATATCCTGAAATTGAACCAATAGCAACTCCCAAAAAGAAGCTGATGATAGCACTTGCGAAAGGAATTGACAGTGAAATCCTTGCTCCTAGCAGAACTCTGGAAAAGATATCTCTTCCCAGGGAATCTGCTCCAAATAGGAATATCTTGGCCCCAGTTCCACCATTTGATCCCGTTCCAACCCCAAATAGATGCAGGTCACAGGGAACAAGGCCCAGAATCTTATATTTTGTGCCATGTACAAACCACTCAATCTTGTAATACTCTGATAAATCAGGCTCAAGTCTTACTTCAAAAGTCTTTTTATCAATTGATTTCTCCAGCTTATAAACATGTGGTCCAACATGCTGTTCCTCAAAGATTGTATAAATCTTAGTTGGAGCTGAGTTTCTGTATAATCCATCAAACTCATCAAGCCCGTAAGGTGCAAGGAAATCTGCAAATAAAGCTCCCAGATACAGCACAAGTAAAATAACAAGTGAAATCTGTGCAAGCTTGTGTCTGCGCAGCTTTCTTGCCATCAAAGTCCACTGAGAGGCAAGATAATAATCTTCTTTTGTCTTTTTATTCTTAGCCATTATCTGCCACCTCCTGAGTAACGTATTCTTGGATCAAGGAAGGCTAAAGCGATATCGGATAAAAGAACTCCGATAACAACCAGAACTGCCTGTATCATAACGATAGCACCCGCCAGATACATGTCCTGGGAAAGAAGTGCTTTATATAGTACCGGCCCCTGGATCTGCATGTTTAGAACAAGTGCAGTTACAGTTGAGCCTGAGAAAAGACTTGAAAGAACTCCGCCAAGCCCTGACACTGTAGGATTTATAGCTGCTCTGAAGCAATATTTCATGATGATCTTGCCCTCAGATACACCCTTGGCTCTTGCTGTAAGAGTATACTGCTGTGCAACCTCATCGAGCATCTGCGCTCTCACTGATCTGATAATTCCGCAGGTTCCACTGGTTCCTATTACAATGATAGGAATTATCATTCTCTTTAAAAATTCCCCGAAATTATATAAATGAACGCCGTTTTTAAGCATCTCCTGGCTGAACAGACCTACATTCGCGTTGCCTGTCCACTTATAAGAGAGATACATCAGCACAATTGCCAGAATAAAGTTTGGTATTGCTGTACCCAAAAATCCTATTATGGCTGAGATATAATCTCCAGCCGAATACTGATGAGTACTTGCATAAACAGCAATAGGAATAGATACAAGATACTGAAACAGCATGATTATCGCTGTAACACCAATAGTAAGCCCCAGTCTGTCATTAACCACGCTCCAGACATCACGTCCGTAAGCAAAAGAATATTTCCAGTTATGATGAGAGTGATAAAGTCTGTAATAAGGAGTATCTGAAGGCGTCCAGATAATATCCTTTACCCACTTTAAATACTGTTGCCAAACAGGCAGATCCAGTCCGTAATCTGCTCGCATCGATGCCGCATAGTCAGCATCAACAAGCTCTCCTTCCGTTGCCAGTGCAGCAATATGCGCAGAAACATAGTCTCCGGGAGGAAGCTGAATAACAAAGAAAACCAATATTGAAATTAAAAGCAATGTAGGGAAAAACATCAGCACACGCTTAACAATGTACTGAACAAGATCTTTTCTGAAGAATTCCTTTAGACCATCAACAAAGCTTTTTTTAATAACCTTGTCCTCCATAAAAAATACCCCTTTTAAATCGTAAAAATCGGAGACGTGGAAACCCCCGTCCCAGCACGTCTCCGATTTCTTTTTACTCTATCCAGTTAATTATGTGTATACATTACTCAGCCTTGAAAAGGACTTCATAATGTGTCATGTTAGCGTACTGGTAGCAGTCAGCAGATACTAGATTATCTGCATAATTCTTGATACTTGAATTGATGAGTTCGTAGTAACCCTCTGCCTTGAGATAAGCTATTGTCCAGAGGTTATCCTGATGGATCTTGTAAATTTCTGCCTGATAGCTATCTCTTTCTGACTCATCTGCTGTCAAACGCCACTTATCATATAATTCGACAAGTTTAGCCATATCACCTGTAGGCTCAACGCCCTGAGCGCCTTTGGTTGCATAGTATGTACCATACTCGCCATACCATTCAGCAGCCTGTGCAATAGGAACAAATGGAGCTGCTCTGTCCTTTAGTGAAGCTCCACCAACTGCTGTGTGAGGTCCCATTACAGCAACCCACTCGTTGTTATCTATAGCTTCATCGAATGCTGATACTTCAAGATTTTTAATTGCACAATTGAGTCCTACTGCCTTGTAATACTGCTCAAATACAGGATATGCATCGTCCATTCCACCATCATATTCAAGGAATGTGAGCATAAGCTCTGAACCATCAGCAAATGTATAGAATCCATCTGATCCCATCTTAAGTCCACAGCCCTCAAGAAGGCTCTTTGCCTTGTCTACATCATATTCTGTCCACTTTTCAACCCATTCCTGGCTGTAGCCTACGTTGCCTTCCATTGGTCCGCACTGTCCTGGCTCAAGGAAGCCATCTGTAAGAAGCTCGGAAGCCTGATTTCTGTCAACACAAATTGAAATTGCCTCACGGAAATCTGGATTAGCAAAAAGCTCAGCATAATTCTTATCAGGATTTGTGTAGTTGAAGGTTACCTGATAGCTGCCCCAGTTTGTGGTTCCCCACTCACGAAGAGAAGCTGTATCTCCAAGATCTGAAAGTGTAGCTGCTATGTCCTTCATTGCTACTGCAATGATATCGATCTCGCCAGAACGGAACATAAGAAGATCCTGTCCATCCTCTGAAGTCTGATTGAAGTGAAGAGCATCTACATATGGAAGCTGATTGCCTGCTGCATCAACCTTCCAGAAGTATGGATTACGATCCATGATGCAAAGTGTGTCATCTTTGGAGCTATTGCCGGGTACTGTTGAAAGAACAAATGAATTTACAGTAGGAATTCCTGCTACATTCCAGAAGTTATAAGATACTGCCTTACCAAGATCCTTGACGGTAGCTGCGTCAATGTTCTTCTTCTGAGCATTAGCAAGAACCTCTTCCTCTGAAAGTCCTGTGCTCTGATAATATTCATTCTCAACATATGGATAATCCTCAGAATCAGGAATAAGATCCATCAAATAATGGGCTGGAGCCCAGCACCACTTAAAATCACCATTTTCTATGAAATCTGCTGGATATTTGGGATTAACGAAGGTCCATGTGACTGTGTAGTCATCCACCTTCTTCAGATCTGCCCATGCATCCTCACCATCTACCTCTTCCTTAAGAGCTGCCCAGCTCTTCTTGCTGTCAAAGTTTGTAAGATGGCACATATAATACCAGAATGTAATGTCATCAGCTGTAAATGGCTCTCCGTCTGACCACTTCATGCCTTCTCTTAAGTGGAAGGTCCATGTTGTGTAGTCATCACTGTGCTCAAATGCCTTAATAACATTTGGATAATAAGATCCGTCTGTATTGTAGCGGATTATAGACTCAAGAGATGGTCTTGAAAGTCCCCAGCTTCCGCCTGCTGGTCCCATGTTAATAACCCCGCCATACGTACCGATCTCAAGTGGAGCACCTGTTGCATCAACTGTCTCTACAAAAACATTGTCTACATCAGGAATTCTCTCTTCTACAGCTGGAAGTTTTCCAGCTGCTACCTGGTCAGCAAGCATTGGTGCCTCTGTAAAGCCCTCTACTGTCACCTCCTCAGTATTGGACGCAATGTCACCAGCCTGAGCTTCTGCCACAGTAGCTTCTGTAGTTGCGCTCGTATCCCCACTTGTCTGCGCAGGAGTTGCTGCCCCACCGCAGCCTGAGAGCATCGTCATGCCAGTTGCTGCAGCAAGTACTAATGATACTGCTTTTGAGTTCATTTTCCTTCTCATAATTCCTCCTTTTAGCTTTTCGCTACACCTTACGATAATCATATTTTATCAGACACATTGTCCTCTAAATAGTCGATTTTTTTACTTATTCGCAAAAAACATTGCATTTTTTGCTCTAGATTTCCTCTAAATCTGACTTCTCATATTTCTGATCATTATCGTATGATCAAAGCCTGTGTAATCCGTAAAGTAAATGGTGGAAGATCCTGAATTTGTGGCTTCTGAGTCCTCTTTTCCCTCCATAAATCTGTGAGTTCCAAAGCAAGGCCCAATTATCAGTGTATCCCTGGAATTAGATAGCTGGATTTCTCCATCCTTGGCGATGATAGTTTCATTTCCCTTCAGGTTAGTTGCCATATGGCTGTTTTCCAGGAAATCTGCCCCGGTAAAAGACATCTCGATTCTCCAGGGAGCGCCTTCCACGCCCTTTGTCTTGATGCGTACATTGATTCCATCGCGGCCTTTGCTCTCTTTAACCCATACATCAATGTCCATATCAGGTCCCATCTTCTTGTCGCGCTTTTCATTCTCCATCTGCCACCAGTCATTTGTTTCTGGGATCTTATCCTGGCTCCAGGGAAGATAGTACCAACCATGCATTGTCTGATGAAGATGGAGGCCTTCTTCAGTTTCCTCCATAGTTTCACCCTTAAAAGCTCTATGCTCACAAAAGCTTCCTGCAACCTTCATCTCAAGCTTTATTGTTCCATTATGAAAATAAAGGAAATTGGATTTGCCCTTCATCACTGTGTAGGTATATCTTCCAGTCCTGTTTCTGGAAATACCCGAATTCTGGTAAAAGACCTGATAATCTGAATTTTTATAAATACCTTCATGCTCAGTATTAATCCATTCCGGATACCACATGAAGTAAATAAGGCAATCCGGACCATGAAGATTGCGCCTCTTACACACATCAATGATGTAATTGCACATCTCATAAAATTCTGGAATTCCATGTCTTTGAGCCATCAGCATGTATTCTGTATAGTAATCAGTCGGATACATGAGGCGATCTTTGTCAAACCTGGTGGAATTGGCTGTAAATACCGAATCATCTGGTTCCCAGTAATGTAGCATCATACGAAGATTTCTGATAACATACTCCTCGTATGTCTTATCTCCTGTAGCTTCTGCCAGCGTTATCATGGCATCATTATTGACACGGTTATAATTTCCAGCAGATTTCTCCGCATACTCCCCATCTTCGTTGCAGTCTATTCCTTCTGCCAGATACCTCTCCGCGCAGCGCTTCATATCCTCATCGCCGTAGATCTTATAACACTCCATAAGAGTTGACGCTATAGCCCATCTATGGTTAGGCGTATGGAAACCACCTGTCATTATTCCTCTGGAAGCTTTCCTTATTATTCCCTCAATTATCTTATAGATTTCTTCTTCCTTATCAGTTCTCTTATCACCACAAACATCTCTTAGGAAAAAGAAAATCGGCATGAGCTTTTTTATACAAAAGGCCGTATCAGGTGCTGAGCTGAAATTGCAGGTCACATAATCGTAAAGTCCGCTATCAAGCTGCATTTTCTCAGCAAAACCAAGTCCTGCCATTATTCTTTTAAAAAGTTTTTCATCTCTGAAAAGCTCACTATCCTTGCAACAATAGAGCGATATCATGGACGCAGTTCTGTAGATTGTATACTTGGCGTCAAGGATGCAATCTCTATCCATGAAAGCCCCAAAGTTTTCGTCTTTCTCATCCATTATCTGAGTGCACATAGACTCATAGACCAACTCCTGCGTGTCCTTTAATATAAACTCGTAGTGTTTTTTCATTTTTCCTCCAAATCAAGTCTCTCTATCACATCTTGTCGATCAATGCAGCCCCAATCACTCCAACATCCCCTGCATCAGAAGTGCCCTTTGCTATCATGATCTTTGTATTTTTACTACTATCTCTTGAATAAACATCTCTTGAAACTTTCTCTTTTACGCTGTCTAGGAAAAGATCTGCTGATCGCGTTATACCTCCACTTAGAACAAGAATTTCCGGCTGCAGAATGTTGATGATATTTGTAAGTCCCTCTGAAAGATAATAACAATAGTTATTAAGTACTATCAGAGCACAGGCGTCTTTTTCTCTCACAGCCTCAAAAATTTTTTCCCCATCAAGTGCCTCTTTAGTTTCTGCCTTCCTCCACAAAGAGGAGTTGCTGCCAGCGGCTGTATTCATTATCTCCCAGGCTTGCTCCACAAGAGCTGTAGCGGAAGCATAATCTTCATAACAACCTTTTCTTCCACAGTTGCAGTCAATTCCATCAATATCAATGGCCATATGCCCAAACTCAGCAGCAGCATAGTTGCAACCTCTAAAGACCTTCCCATTAATAATGATACCACCACCTATGCCAGTGCCAATAGTAACCATTACAAAGCTGTCCGCGTCATAGCCTCCAGTAATATATTCTCCAATTGCAGCCGCGTTAGCGTCATTGTCAAAATGCAGCTTATCGGAAAACTCCTTGCCCAGAGCCGTCTTCAAAGCCCCAAGAAATTCAACATTTTCAAAGCCAAGATTATTGGCATACAAGACCTTCCCTGTTTCAAGGTCAGCTGTCCCTGGAACTCCTACTCCTATTGCCTCAATATGGCTTGCACTTAGCATTTCTGCAGACATCAGTTCTTTTACCATATCTGCAATTGTCTTTATCATTGCATCTACAGAGCCTGCATCCCTTGTCTTGACACTTAGCTTTCTGACTATCTCGTAGGAATCATCCACTAATCCTGCCGCAATATTTGTACCGCCTACATCTACTCCAATCCTGAACATGCCTTACCCTCAAGCTTTCAATACTTCCATTAGGAACAACATTGCCAGCGCCTGCCCATAGGGCATAGGCTTAATCTCTATCCCTTTGTAAAAATCCTTGGACTCTCTGCCCATAGGCGTTCCATAAGACACCTGATTAACGGTCCCATCTGGATCTATAAGCTTTAATATTGGCTTAAGAGCTTTAAGCCCAACATCTTTATATTTTTCATCAATATACCCAAGCCTAACTGCCTTCAAGATACCATAGGCAAACCCACAAGTGGCACTAGCTTCAAGGTAAGACGTGTCATCATCCACAAGAGTATGCCACATTCCGCTCTGATCCTGATATTTTTCAAGGGCTTTAACCTGACCCAAAAGCGCCTCTATTAGGAACTTCCTGTCAGCGCCCTGTACATCTGCAATCGAAAGATATTCTGGAACAGCAATGGTAAACCAGCAGTTTCCTCTCCCCCACAGAGCTTCTGCAAAATTATGATGTCCCTCAAAAGTCCATCCATGGAACAATAGCCCCGTTTTATGATCAACAAGATACTTTATGTGCAGGAGAAACTGATACCTTGCTTCTTCCCTATACGTATCATTATCCTCTATTTCTCCCATCAGAGCCAGAAACATAACTGTCATAAATAGAGTGTCGTCCCAGAGTTCTCCGGTATTCTCGCTATCTGACGTCCTATGCTGTATTCCACCCTCACAAGTCTTGGCAAAATCCTTAATTATTGCCTCTGCCCATTCATGACAGGTCTTTTTATATAATTCATTTCCAGTATCCTTGAGTAACAGTCCCAAGGTTAAAAGAGGTGCACAAGTATTAACATTTTTTGCTGGGAGGCCAAGAGAAATTTCTTTGTCATAAAAACTCTCCAGAAAATCTACAAAGTCCTTTCTGCCAAGTTCCTGGGCAAGTTGATAAAGGCCATAAAGGCCCACTCCCTGAGTCCACTCCCAGTGCTGATACCTTGAAATATCATCGCCAGCCAGGTTTTTGGTTTTCATGTTTTCAAGAAATTTCTCATCATCTTCATAGAGAAATTTCTTAAAACTCTGAGCCAAAACCTCAAGAACTGACAGAATTTCTTCTCTTTCTACTTTCATTTGCTACCTCTTTCCATTTCATTTATACTAATCTCATGCTTATAAACGACAATATTTACTACGAAGACAACCACTATATAATCATCAACAACATCCCTAATAACATTTATTACTACATTGACTATGACAAGAGGGATGCCTCTGTAAATATGGAATTCCAGCACCTTCATCCATATTACGAGATGATGTTTCTTCTAGCGCCCAACGCAACTCACCTTATTGAAGGTGTTCCCTATAATATCCACATGGGAGATTTTGTGTTGCTGGCGCCTTCTGTTATGCATAAATCTGTTTATTATAAGGGTGAACCCAGCAAAAGAGTCATCATAGACTTTATGTACCCCTTAGATAGGCCAGAAACGGCTGATGCTTACAAGGAAATCCTAAAGCCCTTCCACGCTGATCTTCCTATCTACCGCTTTGATTTTCAGGACCAGCAACGGCTCATAGACATTTTAAATAACCTCTTTATCTTTTCTAAAGAGCACAACTACTACGGAAATCCAGCCGACGAGTTCTACATTCACAACAAATTTCAGGAGCTTTTGTACACCTTCTATGACCTGAGAAACAAGAATATCTACACCAACGATCAGAGTTATAACTCTATTCAGCAAAAGATGTATGAAATATCCTCCTACATCCACACCCACTACGACGAGAATATATCTCTAGATGCACTCTCTGAGCAGTTTTTCATAAGTTCAAGCTACTTATCAAGAGAGTTTAAGCATGTTACGGGCTTTAACCTATCCAACTATATCCAACTCACCAGGATCAAAAATGCCCAATATCAGCTTATATCCAGTAATAAAAAGATTTCCCAAATAGCGGAGGAATGTGGTTTTTCATCCTTCTCGCAATTTAACAGGATTTTTAATAAGATTTCCGGCGCATCCCCCAGGGAATACCGCCAATCCTCCACTATTGGCAAGTAAGCACTTTTTAGCTTTTTAGCGTACCAATATAACCGGATTAGTTATAGCAAGATTCGTGCAGTCATCCTGCACCATGAAATACAGGTAATTGCCATCAGGAACGGGTTCTTTTATAGTCTGACTATAGTCATAGAAGCCGTTCTTTTTTCCGCCCTTTAGAGGAATATCTTTATATACCCCATTCTCTGTACACAGCTTTAGCGTCTTAAGCCTTCTATTTGCAAGGATCATTAGCTCAATTTCAAGCTCAGCTCCGCAATCACCCGTTTTTCCTTTCTTTCTGCCATCTGTACTTACCGATACCTTGTGCCCTGGGAGCTTACCATTAACTCTTGATACCAGAATCGGACCATTAGTCAAAAAGCTTCTCCCTCTGCGAAGCCTGTCCATAATATACTCCGGATTATGTGTATCTTCCCTTGGCATAGATGCATCAAAATTTATATAGGTTCTTACACAGCCGCTGCTAAGGCAGGTCTCAGCCCATTTTTCCAATAGCGGTAGAATTTTTTCCCCGATTTCAAGCATTACATGAGTTTCCTCAGGATACTCTTTTAAAAGCGTAGTATCATTGGCTTTTATCGCATCTAGAACATCCATCACCTCGTCAAAGAGAATATGGTAGTCATCAGCACATATGTTGTGAGTGTCGCTTCCTGTGGTCGCAGGTAAAAAAAGTCCTCTCTTCATGCAATCCATCCACAGCTTCATAGCTGCATCATTGGTACTTCCCGGCATCATTGGATTAGAGCCATTCCATATCTCCATGGTCTCAAAAATATCCAGCATATCATTAAAATTTGGATTCCAGGAAATGGATCTCTGAAGGTCTCTTGGGTGATTTATCTGGGCAAGGCCTCCATTTTCCTTGATAACATCAGTGATCCTTACAAATTCGTTCCTGAGATACTCATCAGTTCTGTCTTTGTCCTCAGGAATCTTATATATCACATCTATAGGGACTCCCATAGCCATAACATGACCGTTAGAAGTAGATATCTCTTTAGAAATGATAGGCACAAAATTATGCCTTTTTAGAGCTTTCCAGGCTGGGTGACTTAATATAATGTGATGGTCAGACAAAGCTCCATAGGAAAGCCCCATTGCCATCTGTGAATTAGCAATTTCCTGAGGGGTATCCACTACATCATCATCTCCGCCAAAAACAGGACTTGAGTATACGCTATGGTGGTGCAATTCTCCTGCAATCCACCCCATTTCCTCCATATTCACAAATCGGCTTAAATCGTAAGATTTTCTGGAATATTTATCCTCTTCAATTTCAATATCA
Source organism: Butyrivibrio sp. XBB1001 (assembly GCF_000424505.1). Taxonomy (NCBI): domain Bacteria; kingdom Bacillati; phylum Bacillota; class Clostridia; order Lachnospirales; family Lachnospiraceae; genus Butyrivibrio; species Butyrivibrio sp. XBB1001. The sequence continues at coordinate 38,935 of NZ_AUKA01000014.1, forward strand.
TCCGTTATTATTGCGTATTCGCTTCCCTTGGACACCTCGATCACATACCTGCCCACTGGAAGTTTTCTTGATAGACAGCCATCAAATCCCGTAATATCGCGGATCATGGTGATCTTTCCATTTACTCTGTCAAAATCTCCTGCATCTTCGCCCGGAAGAAGCTTAAAAAACTTAACTTGAGCGGGAGTTCCTATTCCCCCAGATCTAGTTTCAATAAAAATACTTCCAAGGTGTTTTTCCCCTTTTACTATCCCATTTTGATGGAATCTGTTCCTGTCATTTCCGTCAGAATAATCAACCTCGTTTATTCTTCTTTTCTTTGGGTCTGTATATTTTCTAAGAACATATTCCACATATCTATAGAGTCTGTCTGCATCCATCGCATTAACTGACTCATCTGTCACCTGTAAAAGACCTATCGCTATGCTCAAAAACTTGGTTTCTTTACTCATATTTCATCCCTTTTATGCTAAAAAACGCATCCTGAATCACATTACAATTCCAATCAAAAAAGAATGCATGACATAGGCAAATGTCCTATAACATACATTCTATTTTCTTACACCTGCATTATCTACGCGGTTTTTATGTCAAATTTCCAAAAACATTGCATTTTTTGCATCCCTCTTTTATCTAGGAATCGTGATCTCAACTGTTGTTCCCTGTCCAATGTTAGAAGAGATCTCCATCCTGGCATTTTCCATAATCTCCAGCCTCTTCTTGACATTCATAAGGCCAATATGTTCGCCTTCGGTCCTCACTCTGGAATTATACTCATCAAGATCAAATCCTGTACCATTATCGGAAATAATAACCTTTACAACTCCGTTATCCTCTACGGTTGCTATGGTAACTGTTCCTGGAGCCCCGTAATTTCTTTTACACAGTCCGTGTTTAACAGCATTTTCTACAAGTGGCTGAACTGTGAGTGCCGGAATCTCGAAATCAGTTACCTGTATGTCATAAGCTACATTAAATCTATCTTTAAATCTTGCCTTCTCAATTTCCAGATATACTTTTGTATGTTCCAATTCTTTTTCAAAAGGTATCGGCTTATCTGCATCGATAGACGCAATATTGGCTCTAAGGTACTCAGATAGGCTATTTACCATCTCTTTTGCCTTATCGGTATCCTTGTCGCACAGCACATAGATCGAATTAAGCGCATTATATAAAAAGTGAGGCTTTATCTGAGAAATTGCAATCCTTGTCCTTAAATCCTGCAATTGCTTTTCCTGATTGCTTATTCTTTCCCTCTGCTCTACAATCATTTTGGCATTGTCTTCGAGAGCCTGAGCAAACATAACTAGTGCCACCAGTATAATGGCTATATTTGACAGTGATATTCCGTAAACAAATAGCTGTATTGCAGTTGCGATTATAGGAATTACAATGAAGCTAACGATTGCGCCAAACCTCTTTTTATCCATGTTTTCCTTCTTAAGGAACGTGTAGACAAAAACAACATTGGCCTCCAGCAGAACAAGCACTGTCCAGATTACAAAGCCTAGCCCCCTCTTATATTCATTTGTTTCAGGATTTATGGTATAAACAAAACCGCTGATCTGAGAAAATGCCAGGAATAAAACAGCGCAGACTGCTATTACAGAAACAATGATAATAACTTTTTTGCTCCTCTTTTCTTCATCAACAGATAAAATGACATATTCTGCCAGCAAAACCGGAATAAGAGCATTGCAGATAAAAGATATATAGTTGGAAACTTGAAGAATACTGTGATTTAAAGCTCCAGGCACAGCATCGAAATACCACGCCCAAGCATCAAAGAAAAGCATAATGCCCGCAAGAAGTTCCAGTCTTCCAAGGGATTTATACTGGCCTCTGATAGCAGACTTGCCTATAAAAAGATATATGGAAGCCACTATAGCAAAAAAGCTTCCCCATAATTCCATGCAATTAAAAACATACTTTATTTCGAGCACTTTATTTCCTCCAATGCAGCTATTCTACTTTCAGCCCAACTGTATTGAGTCATGTACTCCCCTTGAAATGCGCTTCTAGCAGCTACCCCCCCTATTTTGAAATCGAAAAGATCACATTTTACCTTGCTCACGTCAATTCCCAAGGCTCCACGCTGCTTTATAAGCACATTTTCAATTCCGTTTTTCTTAAAAGTATTGCTTAAGTCTGATTGAAGATTCTTCATATACGATGATTTAGATGACAGATCATCGTCGTCTTCCCACAGAATGCTCATTGCTTCCCCAACAGTGCACATTCTACCCTCTTTATCTACAAGGATAGCTAGTAGTTCTTTAGTCTTTTTATAGCCAAATTTTATTGGTATATCATCCACAAATATCTCGAAAGATCCAAATGTTTTGATATCTACAATCCTTTTTTCGTCTTTTACCGGGTGTCTTAAGTTTTCAAGAGTTTTCCTGATTTTACCCTCTGTGCAGGGTTTTAATATATATCCACTGACATACATGTCAAATGCTTCTTCCATGTATTCTCTGTATCCTGTTGAAAAGATAATGTTTATATCTGGATGTATTTCTATAAGCTTCTTGGCTATATCTATGCCATTCACTTCATACATTTCTATATCTAGAAAAGCTATGTGAACTTTATTAGTCAGTGCATAATCAATAGCCGGATCAGTATAGGAAAATCCTGTTACTGTCGCATCCGGCAGTATTCTTTTAAGCGTATTTACAATTCCTTCGAGTGCTAATTGCTCATCGTCAACAGCAATTATATTCATCCTCTACTCCTATCTCTTATAAACACACTCCCACTTAATTATACCCGTAAATTCGCAGCATATAAATACAGGAGGCCGTTTTTGACCTCCTGTAAATTATTACATTTTTATAAAGTAAAATAGTATATATTAGTTGCTCTTTCTTCTGCTATCAACGATGATTGCAAAGATAATGAGTAATATCATAATTGTTATAAGGTACAGTGCATTCTGTACGTTATAAGCGTTCTCTACAGTCTCAACTGTCTCAGGAACTACAACTGTTCCAACTGCTACATTTGCTACTGCTTCGCTGTAGTTATCATCGTAAACGATGAGATAATCAGAGAAACGATCTGTCTCAAATGTAAGTGTTGTGTTGTCATCGTCAAGGTCATCGAGTACTGTGCACTCACCGTCATGATTTCTGATTACGAAGAACTTTCTGTCAGCCTTCTTAAGGTTTGAAGGAACATCGATAGTAATCTTGATCTGATTGTTTGCCTCTGGCACATACTGCCACTCTCCTGCATTGAAGCGCTTCTCAAGAGAAATATCTATATACTCGCCCTTTGTAAGTGTTGAATGTGCTTCCTGTAAAGACTTTATTGTCTCATCGAACTGCTGTTTATGCTCTGTGCTTACCTTCTCCTCGTTAGGAGTAATACGAAGTCTGATTTCCATTGTGCCGCCGTTATTTACACTGTAAAGTTCTGCGTTTGTAAGGCAAGCTGCTGCTAAAACGTTGATGTTCTCAAGCTCGTAGCTAATCTGTGACTCTGAGTCAGATATTACTTTATATTTTGTGCTTGATGTTGACCATTCGCCAGTTCCATTTATAAGGTTTGTAAGCCAGGACTCAACCTTAATGACGATAGAACCATCACCAAAAGTCTGTGTTGCGCGCTTAGCTGTTGGATTAGCAACATCAGCTGCCATTGTTGCAAATGTCTTGTACATATTTGTCAACTTATTTGTTAACTGGCCATTATTCTGTCTCTCATGAAGGATATCAAGTCCAAAAAGATCTTCTTCGTTGTTACCAGTCTGTTTATTTGTTGATGCTGTAGTTGTCTTCTTTGTCTTTACTTCTTTTTCTTCCTCTATAGGCTCTTCTACTGCCTTCTTCTCTGTCTTTTTAGCCTTAACAAATACTACTTCTTCTTTTGCTTCACCCTGGTATACTGGGGCTTCGTCAATCACGTCATGTCTTGTGTTTGCTGCTAAAATAGATCTTGCCTTGTCGAGAAGCTTTTCAAAAGTTACTAAATCTGCGCCTTCTGCTTCTGGATCTAACTGACGTCCAAGATTAAGGGCCTTATTTACATATAAGCGCTCTTCTTCTGTCAGGTTATTCCATGCATATGTTCCTCTAAGGATCTGCTGATAGTTTGAATTATTTGTATTGTCGTAAACAAGTCTGTCGTCATCTTCGTTCTCATCATCGTTGCTAACAAGAATAGAAACGAACTCGTTTACAAAATCGTCAGCGTGCTGCTTAACGCTCTTTGCTCTGCCAAGAATATCTGCATATGTGAGACATGGATTAACTGTGTCGCCCATAATTCCGGTATTCTGTGCTGTATACTTCTCATCGATAAATCTCTTTACTACGTCTGCAAGATTGTCATATATTTCTTCACTTGCAAGAATCTGATCTGTATTTGCTGCTGTTGCGTCTGCAAAAGGATTTGTATCGCCAGCAAATTTTACATGTGCATTCATGAATGCATCTGCTGCGTTATTTACATTTGTTGTAACCTGTGTCTTTTTTGTTCCAAGGTTTGTTCCAAAGTTATTTCCCATGTAAGCCTGAACCTTTGATGGAACCTTTGTATACTTGGAATTAACATTAACGATTGCATCATAATTGTTTACATCGTCAGGATCTGCAGTAACTGCTGCGTTGTTATTCTTAAGCCAAATTGCTGCATTAAGCTTATCCTTAAGAGCTGCAACGTCTTCTGCTGATACTTCTGGGTTTGCAATACCTTCACTAATTGCTCTCTGAAGGCTTGCAAGATCATTATTTGAAACTGTTCCAGCATTTATCATTGCTGCGTTATCTTCCTGCCAAACCTGCTTGGCAAGACCTGTTGTATCAACTGTAATAGTCTTTACAGTATTTCCAAATGCTACAGAAATTGTGTTATCGCCACCTCTATAATTTAATGTTCTATCTACCAATGTACATCCGCCTACATTGTATGATGTTTTGCCAATATCAATTGTCATGTTCAGGTACTTACCTACATCAGAATCACTAATCTGGAAAGAACCTGTGCTCATACCTGCGAACTGTTCTTCATTAACTGTTGCCTGAAGGCTTGCCGCTGTAAGCTGAGCTGTGGTATATGTATATAATCTACCAAAGATGTAATCTTTATTGGGATACCCATAAGAAGGTATTGTAAAAGCCTGCGCTCCACCTGCATCGCACCAATATGCCATATAGTCTTCAAACTGTGTATATGTACTATTTTTAATTCCATCAGCCTGATAAACTGATCCGTTACTACAAGTATCAAATCCAGTTCCGGCCTGATCAACATGGACATTTACTTTTATATCGCTTTCACTACCAGAGAAATTAGTATATGCTTTTAACTGATTATAAGCATAACTGTTATTTCTAGTAAAATTTGAGGGAGATGAAAGCTTTGCTGTTCCCTGAGGTACTCCGATTACTGCACTGTTTGCATCAAGATCTTCATAAGTATAAGGAACGAAATAGTAACTCTGATCTGTAGTAACAGTAGTTACTTGCTGAAAATTGTAATATACAGTTGTTGTAGTGTCATCTGATGTAGAGCCTGAATCTGTTCCTGATCCGGATTCGCTTCCTGAGCCTGTTCCTGTAGATGTTCCAGCTGATGTTGCCTTTTTTGTGATATTGATCATTCCAAACTCAGGAGAAAATGTAACATCATAAAGGTCAGTATCAATACCTGAAATATCAAAATCATCTATAGTAAGTGCTACTTTACTATCGTCTGAACGCCAGAAAGTAATTGAAGTAGTTTCCTGATTAGTTCCTGCTGCTATATAATGAAGAACTCTTGTCTCATATCCTGCAAGTCTTCCTGTTCCGTCTGTTGTCTGATCACTAATTGCAGTAGAATCTGCTGTGAAATTATCAAAAGAAATTGTAACCTTAGGTGCTGGAGTGCTGTTTTCGCCTGGCTGTGCTCCGCTATTTGCTGATCCACCTGTGCTGCCTTGCTCTCCACTACCTGCTGTTGTGCCGCCGTTGCTTCCGCCTTGCTCTCCGCTTCCTGCTGTTGTGCCGCCGTTGCTTCCGCCTTGCTCTCCACTTCCTGCTGTTGTGCCGCCGTTGCTTCCGCCTTGCTCTCCGCTTCCTGCTGTTGTGCCGCCATTGCTTCCGCCTTGCTCTCCACTTCCTGCTGTTGTGCCGCCGTTGCTTCCGCCTTGCTCTCCACTTCCTGCTGTTGTGCCGCCGTTGTTTCCGCCTTGCTCTCCACTACCTGCTGATCCGCCTGTACTGCCTTGCTCTCCACTACCTGCTGATCCGCCTGTACTGCCCTGTTCTCCGCTTCCTGCTGATCCGCCTGTGCCGCCTTGCTCTCCACTGCCTGCTGATCCGCCTGTGCCGCCTTGCTCTCCGCTTCCTGCTGATCCGCCTGTGCCGCCTTGCTCTCCACTGCCTGCTGATCCGCTTCCGCTTCCTTCTGTTCCGCTTCCTTTATTTTCACCTGTATCTCCGTCGTTTCCATCATTTAATTCTGTATCATCATTATCTGTTGCAAATGATGTAACTGAACTTGTATACATCAGTCCTACAGAAAGAGCAGATGCTGCTAACATGTAATACCATCTTCTTAACTTGCTACCATTATTTCTCTCCTTCATAATATTGATCTCCTTTTCATATCAAAAAGCTCTTCCGTGAGCCACCTTGTACAATTTCAATATTTCAAAAGTGTTTTGTGTTTCTTGTTGAGAACACATTACTCCCCTGATAGTCACAAAAAGGTCACAAAAAAGGCCAAAAACACCCGTTTTTGACCTTTTTAAGAATCGTTTTATAATTCAATCATATTTGCATTACAATTTGATATTGTCAGTTAATTTTGTGATATTTTTGATTTATACTTTTTATTCCCAGTTTCTATTTTGTCCCCTGTTTGACATGAAATTATCAATTTTTATCCATTTATGACAATTCTTATTGTCTTTATCTCATAAGCTTCCATATATAAGCTGAGTTTTTTATCTGCATCAAAATACCGCAAAGCTGCTTCACTAAGCCTTTTTTCCAAAAGATCACACTCATATACTTCTGCAATAGAAATATCTCTTCTTATATTAGAAAACAAAACAGCATTTACCTGCCTGCTTCTTCCATGGCCTTCGTGAAGCCTGATTATAATATCCCCAGAATCCTCTGCCAGCTTGATAGCATCAATATACACACCCTGGCTATCACCAAGATCAATTACCGCTTTCTCTATATCTTTTACCAGGTTATAAGCAGATCTCTTTTCTTCGCTTAATATAGAAGAAAGAGGATCATTCTTAGGAACATAATAGTGGCTCTCACCATTTAAAGCCTCTGCTTCTTCTATTACATTGCCCTCTCTATGATCACCTGGATGTGGCAAAAGAGAATACGTAAACTCGTGCTCTCCCTGATCAGCGTTAGGATTAGGGAATATTCCTGACTTAATCAGAGTAAGTCGCATCATCTTTTCCTTTGCATCATATCCATATTTGCAGTCGTTGAGCACAGCAACGCCGTAATTTCCTCCATTTCTATCAGAAATATCCATCCACCTATGGGCGCAGCATTCAAATTTAGCCCTATCCCAGCTATTATCCCTTGATAGATTTCTTTTTATGTCACCAAACTGAATCTCGCAGGTAATCTCCCTAGAATCAATATTCACAGGGAATGCCGCCTTTAGCAGGATCTGATGCTCATGCCAGTCCACTTTAGTTCTAAAATCTATGCGCCTTTCATCATTTCTTATAACTATGGTCTGGCTAATCGTAGAACTGCAAAACTTCCTCAGAAGCTTCAGGTGAAGCTCACAGAAATCCCCGTCTAAGCCGCTACTTTCCTCACCAAAAACTGTTTCAGAAATGTCCACAAATGAGCCATCTTTCTTATATGTTAAGACAGATATCTCACTTAAATCTGTTATATCAAAAGATATGTCTTCAAAATTCGCATCAATATTCCAGGCATCATACTCAAGTGGTTCATCCTTAAAAGCGATGAGTCTATTTAGCGACGTTTGTGTCATATCTCTGATCTCGCCACCGATTTCCTTATCGTAGAGGCTTATAATTTCCCCTTTTTCATCAAAAGAAATGACATAGTAGTTAGTTTCTATTTTTAGTCCCCTGACTCCTTCAGAAGCACCTCTGATAATTATCCCGTTAGTAGATTTTTTAACGGCCTTTTTGTCACTTTCTTTATCTGAAATATTAAAAACCAAAATTGCTCTCTTAATTAGCTCTTCAACAATGTGAATTCCACGCTTATAGTCCTCTTCAGAAACCTGATATACTTCCTCAATTGAAGATCCTGGCAGAATATCATGGAACTGGTTGAGCATAAGTATCTTCCAGGCTTCCATAAGCTCTTTCGCAGGATATTCAAGGCCTGCCTCCAGATGAGCATATGTCAAAAGAATTTCAGCTTCCTTAAGAAGATGTTCAAGCCTTCTATTGTAGCGCTTATTTTTCCCCATGGAAGTATAGGTTCCTCTGTGGAATTCTAGGTATAATTCGTCCTCCCACTCAGGAACATTATCGCTTTCTGAAACCTTTTCCAGTAGTCCATCCATGAACTCAGTCACAGATTTCTGCACAGTTACTGGGCATCCAGGGATACCTTCCCTAAGCCTTCTGTCCTGTTCCAGCATCTCCCAGGTTGGACCGCCGCCTCCATCGCCAAAGCCATAAACTGTCAGTGTCTCGTTTGTAATATCTTTTTCCCTGAAAGCTCTCCAGGTTCCCATGATCTGGCTTGCATCCTGCCTACCGTTGTAGGTGTAGTTTAGTATTCCGCCTTCTCTCATAACCATGTCAGCCCTTGGCAGATCGCAGGTAGTTATAAGATAAGTAGGGATCATGGTTCCATCAATCCCCTTCCACATAAAAAGATCATGAGGCATTCTGTTAGTGTCATTCCAGGCAAGCTTTGTTGTCACAAAGGCTCTTATCCCACTCTTTTTCAAAATCTGTGGCATGGCTGCACTATAGCCAAACACATCAGGAAGCCACAAAATATTGCTATCTACGCCAAAGACTTCCTTAAAATATCTTTTTCCATACAAAATCTGCCTTACAAGGGACTCTCCGCTTGTAAGATTGCAGTCAGCCTCAAGCCACATAGCCCCTTCTGGCTCAAAACGGCCCTCTTTTACTCTTTCCTTGATTTCCTCAAAAAGCTCTGGCTCATCTTCCCTTACAAATTCATACATCTGGGGAGTACTGGCCATAAAGAGGTATTCAGGATACCTTTTCATAAGCTCCATGACCGTGGAATAGCTTCTGATAACCTTTTCTCTGGTCTGTCTTACAGGCCATTTCCAGGCAACGTCGATGTGTGTATGCCCAGTACTGGCCACTGTTTGGGCAGATTGTTCTCTGCCATAGAGATTATCATGAAGAAAAACTGACATTTGTGTCATAGACTCTTTTGTGTAGTAGTCAGCATCAATGTCGTATTTTGTACCAGCGGCCTGGAGCATCCTACTTCCTTCAACCAAAATATTCAGAATTTTGTCTGCATTCTTAGAATCTACGGGCTGATTATTTTCTATTGCCTTTTTGTCACTTAAAAGGTCAATTGCATTTTTCCTGGAGTCAAATCCCAGCATTGCTTTCGCTGCGTCAAAAGCGACACTAATGTCAAAAAATGCATTCTTAGCCGCTTCGTCCAAAGCTGCCAACTCCATTTTCAGGTAGTTACCATTTATGGATAAATTTGAGTAGCCATAGATAGCGATATCAACAATCCTGTCAGTATTTTTTTTCCAGTCATTTACTCCATAAACACTGACACAGTTGTGGTTCATATCCATTCCGCTGCGTCTTACACCGTTTATATATACAAGCATCTGAGGATTATCTGTGTTCCAGATATCATCTGCACCAGTACTTAAGAAAAAGAAAACCTCTCTGCCTGAAAATTCCTCTGGAATAGTTACTTTTACTCTGAAAAGATCATGACCATCAGGTTCTCCCCAGAGATCACCATTTTGAAATTTATCCCATTCCAGATAGTTTCCAAATAGCTCTTTTCGCTGGCCATAGCCTACTTTTTTGTGCCGTATTCCTGCAGGATTCATAACACTTGTTATGTCTATTTTCCTGCCAAACATCTGACTTTTTAGTCTGTTAGCAGTATTCTCCACAAGCTCCAGTCTTTTATTCATATCTTGCTCGTAAACATCTCTGTTCATGGGATTACCCTCACTCTTATCCCCTGACTTGTCCAAAGGCTTTTATTCGTCTAAAGATCACATAAGCTTTATCTTAAAGCATATCGGCATATCAGACTTAAAGGTCTCTGACGCCTTAATTATCATTTCCTCTTCATTTCTTTCAAATGAGAGCTTTTCTCCTGTTGATAAAAGAGTTACCTCATCCACCAAAAGCCCTCTCATAGGCTCTGTCCTAAAGGCCTTGATCTTGGCATCCTGAACTGCAGGGCGCATCCAGTAAGCATATACATAGCCACCCTTATATGTAAATCTGAAGTCAGAAGCTGTATACTGCACCTCTCCAGCGTCTGCAAAAGTGCCGCTTGCGATCACGCTATCACCTTCCTTGTACTGTCTCCAGTAACTGGTCTCATAGATACCCTCTCCATTTGTAGAAAGCCACTGTCCCATCTCAGAAAGTGCCCTCTCATCTTCCTCAGTGAAACTTCCATCTGGCTTTGGTCCAAGATTCAGAAGGAAATTACCATTTTTACTAACTGCATCGATTAGGTCGCATACAAGCTTGTATCCACTCTTGTACTCGTTGTCCTTTATATATCCCCAGGATCTGTTCCCTATTGCTGTATCTGTCTGCCAGTATCTAGGTGAAATCTCTGAAAGTGCGCCTCTTTCCATGTCAAAAGTAGCAACATCTGGTGGGAAAGCATTGTGCTTATAGCAAATTGTTACTTCTTTTCCCCACTCTGCAGCACGGTTGTAATAATATGCAGCCAGCTTCTTAAGGTAAGGCTTAAAGGATATATTCTGGATCCACCAGTCAAAATAAAGCATAGAAGGCTGATATCTGTCGATGATCTCTGCAGTTCTCACAATCCAGTCATCAAGCCACTCCTTGCTTGCGCCCTTTGAATCCGGATTCTCAGTACTAGCTGTAAACTGCTCATTCTGCCACTCTGGGCAAAGAACTGCTGGCCCATAAAAGTCGCTGTATTTCTCGTCATTTACATCGCTGTCAAACTCGCGTCCCAGATTCATAAAGAAGTAGTGCTCTGCTCTGTGAGAAGAGCCACAGAAAGTAAGGCCCTGCCTCTCACACTCTTCTCTTAATTCTCCAACTATATTCTTTTTAGGCCCCATGTTTGCCGCATTCCACCTATTAAATTCAGTATCATACATAGCAAAGCCATCATGGTGCTCCATAACAGGAACTACATACTTGGCGCCTGCTTTTTTGAAAGTTTCAATCCATTTGTGCGCATCAAATTTCTCTGCCTTGAACATAGGGATAAAATCCTTATAGCCAAACTTATCCTGTGTTCCATAAGTTTCTACGTGATGCTTAAACTCTCTGCTCTCTCTGTTATACATATTTCTGGAATACCATTCATTGCCATATCCTGGCACACTATAGATTCCATAATGAATGAAAATACCAAACTTGGCATTCTTAAACCACTTTGGTGTTTCATGGGCTGAAAGTGACCCCCAATCTGCTCTAAATTTTCCGTTTTCAACTACCCTTTCAATTTCCTTTAAATATTCGTCTTTTGTCATCTGCTATACCCTCTGAAAAAATTTTTAAATAAATTTATACATTTCACTATCAATCATTATACAATGGCTCCTTCTACGAAATGTACGCATATTTTGCTCATTTTTAACAGGAAAATGTCACTTTCTATCCAAACGAGTAAAGCGCTTTGCAATATAAGAGCCCACCACCCGGAAAAATGATCCCAGGTAGTGGGCTGTAGTAACATATATGTTATATATTTTATATATTTACTTTTCTTTTGCTTCAGTAGCAACAGTTACTTCTGCTCCACTGATATTTACATTCTTATTTACCTTAGCGTCATAAGTGTTAGCTCTCATGATCTCAGCAAAATCAACACCTGTTGCTTCGCTCATTGTATCAAATACCTGCTTCATGACAATTGGCATATTTCCAGAGATTCTGGCTGCACCACTTTCGCCGCCTTCACCAGTCTCATAGATGTTAATCTTATCAATCTGTGAAAGAGGTTTTGCAATCTCAGCAGCAATCTGAGGCATTACCTTGATCATCATTTCTGCCATAGCAGCGCCATTGTACTTTCTATAAGCTTCTGCCTTTTTCTCCATTGCTTCAGCCTCAGCAAGACCTTTCGCCTTTATAGCTTCCGCTTCAGCACGACCTGTTGCAGCAATACCAGCTGCCTCAGCATCATATTTAGCTTTAATACCTGCTGCTTGCTGCTCAAGAGCATATTTCTCAGCCTCAGCTTTTGCCTTCTTGGCATCAGCTTCTCTCTCCTGCTCGTACTTGGCAGCCTCAGCCTTTCTCTGACGCTGTATAAGCTCTGCCTCAGCCTTCTTCTCAGCCTGATACTTCTCAGCATCAGCCTTTTTCTCAATCTCAGCAGCAAGTTCCTGCTGTTTTACAAGTACTTCTTTCTGCTTAAGTTCTGTCTCACGCTCTGCCTTTGCAATCTGAGCATTAACTGTAGCTGTAGCAATAGATTTCTGCTGTTCCTGCTGCTGAATAGCATATGCAGCGTCTGCAATAGCGTTTGCAGTGTCAGCCTGCTGCTTAAGCTCTGCCTGCTTGATTGCAAGAGCGTTGTTCTTTTCAGCGATTTCTGTCTGTGCAAGAACTCTCGCATCATTAGCAGCCTTATCTGCCTCTGCCTTGGCAATTGCAACGTCTCTGTCTGCCTGTGCCTTAGCAATTGCAGCATCTTTTTTGATCTTTGCAGTGTTATCCATACCAAGATCACTGATAAGACCATTTTCATCAGTTACATTCTGGATGTTACAGGATAAAATCTCGATACCAAGCTTACTCATATCTCTTGAAGCTTTTTCCATAACCTGATCAGAGAAGCTGTCTCTGTCAGTATTGATTGTCTTAAGAGCAAGTGTACCAATGATCTCACGCATGTTACCCTGTAATGAATCCTGAAGATCTTCTGTGATCTGCTCTGGATTCTTGTTAAGGAAGTTCTTGGCAGCAAGCTGTATTGATTCAGGGCTTGTACCAATTCTTACCTTCGCAACAGCGTCTACATTAACATTGATGAAATCATTTGTTGGAACTGACTGTTCTGTCTTAATATCAACAGTCATCTGTCCAAGATATAATTTGTCGACTCTCTCAAAGAATGGAACCTTTATGCCTGCGCGTCCAATCAGTATCCTTGGCTTCCTTCTGATACCTGAAATAATAAATGCTCTATCTGGAGGCGCTTTTACATACCCCGCTACTATCACCATTATTACAATCAAAATGATTGCAAAAACTGGAATTAACTGCAAAAAATCTAAACTCATACTTTCCTCTCTTTCCTGGGCTGGGCCCCTAACATGTGAAATACACATTTGTTATGAGAAAATAATACCAATCCCTTGAAGGCGGTACATTAGTAGAGTTTGCGGATTAACTGAGCATATTTTTCAATTTTTGCAAAAATCATATAAGTTTGCTTTAATACCATTATTTTGTTACCATATTATTGTCGGAAATAACAATCAAAAGAGGTAACAAGATGGAAACAAGTAAAATATTGATCGAAGCTTTTGGATACTTAGGATCTGCACTGGTTTTGGTTTCATTTTTAATGGTATCAGTGTTTAAGCTCCGTGTGGTTAATTCCATCGGAAGTATTATTTTCACTATATATGCCTTTATCATTCATTCATACCCTACTGCGATCATGAATGCCTGTCTGGTTATGATAAATATTTATTATCTGATCAAAATGAGCAATACCAAGAAGAACTATGACCTGGTAAAATCTGGTACTGATGACTCTCTTCTTAAATACACAATTGATAAGTATAAAGAAGATATCATCAAGTGTTTCCCTGGTATCAATATGGATTTTGCAACTGCTAATTCTGGATATGTTGTTTGCCATAACGGCAAACCTGCAGGAATAATGCTGGGTGAACTCAAAGATGGTGTTATGGAGGTTTTACTTGACTACTCAATTCCAGAGTACAGAGACTTCTCAATTGGTCAGTTCCTGTTCTCGAAACTCCCTGAAGACGGTATCAAATCTCTTACTTACAGGGGTTCAGACGAAAACCACAAGGCTTATCTTACTAAGACAGGCTTTGTAAACATGGGTGGCTACTACGAAAAAACTTTTTGATCAAGATTCTAATTCCGTATCTGATCAGCACTGTTTTAACGAGAATATAGTAAGAGGCGGCTTTAGATATCATATGATATTCAAAGTCGCCTCTTTTTCTCTTGATTTTACTGCTGTGGATTAACATTCTTCATCATATTGATGGTTTCAATATCGTTGGCTGTCAGCTTGATATTAGATTCAAGGACCTTTCCATCTGGTGTTGTGACCTTAACTGCAAATACTGTGCCTTCTGTTACAGCGTTGTTGCCAACTGCCTGCATAAAGGGAAGTACCTTGGGATGATCCTGCTGAAAAAGGCCAAATCTCTGCTGAAGCTGCATTAGCAGCATTGGATTCATGTTCATTGTACTTTGTTCCTTTCCCTAAATAATAAAGTCATTCTACCATAAACATAGGAAAATAGTTAGTTAAAAAATAGACAGGAATTTTTGACTGAAATCAAATTCTTTTGATTTTTAAGGGACTATAATGCCAATTGCATACTAAATGTATGCGCTTACATAAATATAATATCTTGTTTAAACATACAAGGAGGAAAAATATATGTACGGATTTGGAGATATGATCCAGAAACTTAAGGAGAACCCTAAGACTATCGTTTTCCCTGAGGGAGAAGACCCTAGAATTCTCGAGGCAGCATCAAGACTTCTTGCTGGTAATTTCCTTAAGCCAATTCTTTTAGGTAACCCAGACGTTATCAATAAGTCAGCAGAAGATGCTGGCTACAATATCAGAGGCGCACAGATCATCGACCCTGAGAACTATGACAAGTTCGACGAGATGGTTGCTGAGTTCTGTGAGCTTAGAAAGAGCAAGGGAATGACTCCTGAGAAGGCTATTCCTATGCTCAAGCAGACAAACTACTTTGGTACAATGCTTGTTAAGATGGGCGTTGGTGACTGTCTTCTTGGAGGCGCTACTTATTCAACAGCTGATACTGTTCGTCCAGCACTTCAGATCATCAAGACCAAGCCTGAGAACACAATCGTTTCTTCATGCTTTATTCTTGTTCGTCCTTCAGCAACAGGGGACAACGAGGTTATAGCTATGGCTGACTGCGGTATCAACATCAATCCTAACGAGGATGAACTTGTTGAAATCTGTGGCGAGACAGTAAACTGCGCTAAGAGATTTGGCGTAGAGCCTAAGGTTGCATTCCTTTCATTCTCAACTAAGGGATCTGCCAAGGATGACACAGTAACTAAGATGCAGAACGCAACCAAGAAGGCTCAGGAGAGATATCCAGAGGTTCCTATCGATGGTGAGCTTCAGTTCGACGCAGCTGTTTCTCCTCGTGTTGCCAAGCAGAAAGCTCCTGGTTCACCAGTAGCAGGTCATGCTAACACATTTATCTTCCCTGATATCAATGCTGGTAACCTTGGTTATAAGATTGCTCAGCGTATGGGCAACTTTGAAGCTTATGGACCTATTCTTCTTGGTCTTAACGCTCCAATCAATGATCTTTCACGTGGATGCAATGCTATAGAAGTTTATTCTATGTCAATCATTACTGCATCACTTGCTTAATAAATATTGAATCTTTTTGGCCACCGTGTATAATAAGCGGTGGTCAATTTTTTTGCATACAATATATGATAGAATATATTCAAGACCTTTTGGTTTATTTTGCTTAATTTGAGATTCAAATTCTATGTTAGAAAGTAAGGTTACTTCATGGCTAAAACATCAACAATGGACATGACAGTGGGAAATATCAGGAAAGAGATGATTCTTTTTGCTATTCCCCTTCTTGCCGGAAATGTCTTTCAGCAGCTATATAACACCATAGACAGTATTATTGTAGGACAGGTCGTAGGTCCGGATGGACTTGGAGCTGTCACTAGTGTTGCGCCTGCAATTAACACACTTGTAGGCTTCTTTATGGGCTTTTCCGCAGGTTCTAGCGTTGTTATCAGCCATTATTTTGGTGCCAAGAATATTCCTGGTCTTAGAAGAGCAGTTCATACCTCAGTGATATGTACCTTTATCCTGAGTCTTTTTCTTATGATAGTAGGCTTTTTCCTTACTCCTCCTCTTTTGGTATTTATGTCTACTCCTGAGTCTGTAATGCCTCTTGCTACACAATATCTGCAAATATATTTTCTGGGTATTACCGGCCTTATGATGTATAACATAGGCTCAGCTATATTACGTGCTGTAGGAGACTCTGTAAGGCCTCTTATTTTCCTAATCATAACATCTATACTAAATATATTCCTTGATCTTTTCTTTGTTATTAACCTTCATTTGGGTGTTGCTGGTGCAGCCTATGCAACTATCATTTCACAGTTTATTTCTGCGATTCTAACCATCGCTGTGCTCTTTTTCAACAAGGAATGTTATAACCTCAGATTAAAAGAAATGGCTATAGATAAATCTATTTTGTCTCAGATTATCACTATAGGAATGCCTGCCGGAATACAATCAGCTGTTATTTCATTCTCTAATCTATTTGTTCAAAGCTATATCAACAGATTTGGAGAAAGCAGTACTGCTGGTTGGGGAGCTTATGGCAGAATAGATGCATTTGTTATGCTTCCCATGCAGAGTATTGCTCTTACAGCAACAACTTTTGTTGGACAAAATGCCGGAGCAGGCAATGTAGACAGAATAAAAAAAGGAATACGCGAATCTCTTTTCCTTGCAGCTTTATGCACTCTGGCTCTTGTTATTCCTGAGTTTATTGCTGCTCCCAAGATTGTATCCCTTTTCAATTCAGATCCTGAAGTCGTAAGATTTGGAACTATCTTTATCAGAATGAACTGTTTCTTTGATATTTTGTGCTGTAGTAATCAAACGCATGCTGGCGCTCTTAGAGGTGTTGGAGACGCCAAAGCTCCTATGTATATCATGTTGAGCTCTTTTGTAGTATTCAGGCAGATATATCTCTTTATTGTATCTCACCTGACAACCTCAATATATCCAATATCCATTGCATACCCTATGGGCTGGCTCGTCTGCAGTATCATTATGCTGATCTACTTTAAAAATAGTGGTTGGGAGCGCAAGGTAAACGCTTCCTACCAGTAAATCAGATATCTGCCGACCTTCTTCTATTGTTCTTTCTGTAGTAATTTGCCTTATCTTCATACATCTTTGTGTCGGCAGCTTTCATGATAGTATCTACATCAGAAGAATTGGCTCCCCATTCGTAGCCCACTGCTATAGATATTCCAGGTGCCTGTTCAAAGTCCTGTATCAGAGCCTCACAGGCATCACAAAAATCCTTTTTTTCCATTTTGGGTACTATTACAACAAATTCATCGCCACCTGCACGGTATACATAATCTCTGTTAAATCTGCGTTTCATGATAATGCAAATTTCCTTTAGCAGCTCGTCTCCTGCTTCATGGCCTTTTGTATCATTTAAAACCTTAAGTCCGTTTGCATCAGCATATAAAACGCCTACTGTAAAACTTCTCTTCTTGTACATCTTGATGGACATTTCCATTGCGCTTCGGTTCTTTATACCACACAACCCATCGTATACGCTTTTATTTTCAAGCTCCTCAATCAGTCTACGCCTGCTAAATTCAGAAGAAAGAAAATACGAAACTGTTTCCATCAGCTCTTTTATATCGATATTCTTGATCTTAACGAAATTGCTGCACCCAAAATAGCCTATAAGCTTTCCGTCATCACGAATAGGTATTTCCACAATTGATCGTGTACCGTACTTAACAAGGTTGGAATATAATTTTGGATGGGAATCCTTTATACTTTCAACATTGTCAATGACCAGGCTGAATGCACCAGGAAACTCTGCTTCCCAGTTCCAGAAATCTTGGCCCTCTATGTGTTGAAGTTTATCTTTAAACGATGGTATCCCATCGTTGCACCATTCGAAAGATACCCTGTAAACGCCGTCATAAACATTCTCAATAATATAAATCTTATCTGCCCTAATAGCCTCTCCGACCTGCTTGATCAGCCGATTGATAGCCTCTTCATGAGGAAGACCACTATGAAGTATCTTGGTGCAGCTAATGATCAAATCGTCTGTATGCCACTCTCTATCTATAAATTCTGTGGTAAGATGCTCTTTTGTTACATCCTCTAGAATAATAGCGCATCTTCCTGTAGAGGCTGCCCTGTCCGCTACTATATTGAGCCATTTTTCTGCCGATTTTGAATAAAAGATCAATCTACCATTTATGCCCTTATACGCAGCATCATACATGACCTTTCTTACTTCTAAAAGATCCTTAGAAAAAGTACCAAATATATCCGTTCCGACTATTTCTCCTGAATCCACTCCCATCATCTTGGCGAGTCTATTACTGGCGTAAAGTACACTCATTTCTTTAATATCTTCGGGACTTTTAGCATCTATCTGAATTACAGCATATGCAAGTGGCAGATCATTAAACAGCCTTACATAATCGTTTTTAATCAGGATATGCTCTGTTTCCGTGTCCACATCCCTTACACATGATAAATATATATTATCAGCCGTTCCAGTGGGCTTCATAACGATATATGCTTTCCAGATATATAGTTCTTCGCCTATCCTTGTCCTAAAATAGGCCATAGAAAAAGATTTTCCTTCTTTCTCCAGGCGTTTAACTATCTGTTTAGGATCCGCATACTTCTTGTACTCAGCTATGTCATCCGGATGTATATATTCTCTTGAATAATCTTCTACATAATCTATAAAGCTCTTTTCCTCAGAATCGAGGATCATTCCATCACTTGTGTACAGCCTCTTTATCGTTAAACTACTTACATCCAGAAAATTAATATGATCATATAAAGAGCGCAATGTCTTAAGGGCATTCTCATGCTCTTTTTTTATCTTGATCGTATTAAATTCATATTCATGCGCATTCAACAATAGTTGCCTCCGCCTTCCTCATAAAACGGATCATTACGTATTATGCCTACGCTCGTGGGTCTTATAGTATTCCGCTTTACTTCCGTACATAGCCTCGTCTGCTTCTCTTACTATATTCTTTATGTTTTTAGAATCAGAAGACCAGATATATCCTATGGATACAGAAATAGTTTTAAGCTTGGTCTTTAGCTTGTGTACCATAGTCTCAAAAATATCTTCATCAACTTCTGGCATGATTACGATAAACTCGTCGCCGCCTATTCTGTAACAGTGTTTCTTTTTAAATACCGATGCAAAAATATCAGCCGTATTTTTTAGAAGCTCATCACCCGCCTCATGCCCTTGCTCATCATTAACAGTTTTTAGTCCATTGATATCTGAATAACACACACCAACAGTAGTAGACATATCAACAAGAAGCATTAGTGTCTGGTTAAGAGCATGCCTGTTTCCAAGGCCTGTTAAGCTGTCATGACTTCCCAAATATAAAAGGTCATCTGTAAGTGCCTTATTTCTCATCTCAGCAGCAATAAAAATAGCCACAGATTCCATTACATCAACAATGTTGACATCAAGTTCATTAGAATAATTGTCAGCAACCAGATATCCCAGCTTCTCCTTTTTATCCATCAAAGGGACAACTATATATCTGTATAAAGCACCAGCCATAATATTGTTGTACATCTCTTCATTTTCTTCTATCAATGTCGCTGTATCATTGATAACAACAATGTTTTTTCCGTTTAGCTGTTTCTCCCAAAGGGCTTTGACATCGTATCTTTCAAATGCCTTTTTATCTGGCAAATTTGAATTTCTAGCACTGTTTAGCCACATATACACATCCTTGATAATGCTGTCCTTGGTAGGAACAATGTACACTCTATCCGCTTCAATTGCCTGTCCTAAAAGTTTTAAAACCTTCTTTACTCCCTTACCAAACTCAGCCGAAGAAACAGCTGTGGCACAATCTATGACAAGCTGATTAGTGTTTGACGCAAGTGCTGTTGATTCCTCACTCTTTTTAACTGCAGTAACATCATGAATAATAAATGCACAGAATCCCTTCTGAAAAACAGGGACTGCCCAGAATTCGAACCATTTGTCGAAATTAGAATTATATGTCCTGGAAATGCTGGATTGGCGCAGAATTGCAGCCTGATAACTGTATCCAATCCAGTCTTCATCTCTATTATTTACTGTGGAATGATATGTGCATCCCACAAGCTCAGCTGCTGGTTTCCCAACAAGCTGGCCGTACTTGTCATTGGCAAAAAGAAACAACATATCCTTAACAGTTCCAAAAGGATCTGTTAGAACTTTAAAAATACAACATGCATCCGGTAGGTCCTTGAGCATATAAAGAATATCGCTGGGACTAAACTCTACCATAGGTGAATAGCCAATCTTACCTTCGTTGCTCTTTGATTCCATAATCGTTTACTCCAATTAGGCTGACAACAGAAACTTACACAGAATATTTTATCACAAAAGCGTTGTAATATAAACAGTATTCGATTTATAATGTTGGCTCACCAAGGTATCTGGCGAGCTTATTCTTATTTAGGTTCTCTCCAATAACGATAAGTACAGGTTTCTCAGTAGTAACCATTTTAGTTTTTATTTCATCACATGTGCTATTTATTTCATAGGTCGTTCCGTCCGTATCTTGGACCATTCCCTTTATCCTGTGCACATTTCCACATTCAGAATCCTGAAATATCGTTGAAATAAGCTCTGATAATTCTTTTTTGTCCTTGGCATAATTAAAATAAAAAACTGTCTGGTACTGTGTTTCCTGATCAACTGGTATTTTCATGTGGCTTGTTCTATGATATCCTGCATTCCTTATCCGGCATAAGTCCTGCTTATCCAGATCATATATTGCCTTTTCTATTATCTTTTTATCATCGATTACTTCCTTACAGCCAAACTCTGCCATAGCAGAATTTATTTCTTTTACTATCTTTTCTTTGTCCTGCTTTGTCGCTTCATCTGCTCTGCTCATGATAGTTACGCCAGCTACTGCTATCTCAGACATTATGATATATCTTGATTCTCTAGATAATTCCTGATTCATTTTGGGATTTATGATAACTATACAGTTGCCAATTTCATACCACCTATCCAATGGCTCCTCATATACAAGGTCAAAAAATTCATCCACATCATATATCCCTGAAGGCTCAATTATCACTCTGTCATACCCAAGCATACCCATAGATATAAGTTTTGTCTTTAGTCGCCTTTTGTGAGCCTCTTTTCCGTCGCCACCAACTACCATTTCAAGGCTGCATTTTTCACTTTCTAATTCCTTGAGCAAAACCATATCTACGTTTATGGCTCCAAAGTCATTTTCTATAATACAGATTTTTTCTCCCTCTGCTAAAAGATACTCCGCATATCTTTTTATAAATGTCGTCTTTCCAGAGCCCAAAAATCCTGTTATTAAGTCTAGCTTGATCAATTTATCCACTCCCTGCTAAAAAATCGAAATTAGAGGCAAAATTTTAGCATTCTTCAAGTTCTTTTTTTAGGTCCAGGATAGATTTCCCTGTCCTCTTGGCAATGCCTGCTATATCATCATACTCAAGCTTAAATCTGGACACATTATAGCCTGAGGATACTTTTTTCCTTACTTCTCCATAAGGAGTGTCTATTTTCTGTATTTCTCTTGAAAGAACATATCTATTACAGATATTCTCACGTATTCCTAATGTTGTTGTATGTTTAAAAATAGTCTGTACTATCAGGTCTCTCTTATCCAGCTTGCACACGCAATAAAGAAGTGTTCCAGGACGGTTCTTTTTCATATCAGCTGCTATTGTATAAACCTCCAATGCTCCTGCTTCAAAAAGCATCTCCGTAGCAAAACCAATCTCTTCTGCTGTCATGTCATCTATGTTACATGCCAGCTCAATAACGTTTTCTATTTCGTCTGTGGTCTCTCCCAACACTGCTCTCACTACATTTGCCTGCGCGAAATCCTTGTTTCCTGCCCCATAACCTATTTTTTCAACTGCCATTAAAGGCTGAGGCTTAAATTCATCTGCAAAGTACTTGATCAAAGCAGCTCCTGTAGGAGTACAAAGCTCTGACCTTACATATTCACTTTCATAGCTTGGAATTCCTTTTAACAATGTGGCTGTGGCTGGCGCCGGAACAGGAAGCACACCATGTGCAGTCTTCACCATGCCACCTCCTACATTTATAGGAGATACTATTATCTTCTCTGGTTCCAATTTGTGTATAAGATAACAAGACGCCGTAATATCTGCTATTGCATCCAAGTTTCCAACTTCATGGAAATGAATCCTATCTACAGGCACGCCATGGGCCTGGCTCTCTGCTTCTGCAAGTAGCTCATAGATTTCTCTGACATCGCTTTTAATGTCTTTGGATACTGTCATAGCCTCAATTATGTCTTCTATGTCATAAAGAGTTCTGTGGATATGATTATGTTCATGTTCATGATGCTCGTGGTCATCTAGCCTCTCATCGGAGGCAATGTATTCCGGAATCTCTTCCTGACCATTGATCAAGACTCTTAAATGTTTGCTCTTAATCCCACATTTTTCTGTGTCAGTAAGCTTAAATTCAACACCTTTTATTCCAATTTCATTTAGCTCTGCCAGCACTTCTTCCTGTTCGTCTAACAGATCCAACAGGGCGGCACCAAGCATATCTCCAGCAACTCCCATTTTGCATTCGATGTATAAGGTCTTCATAATTACCTCCAAATAAACTGCCTTTAGCTTGCAAAAACACATATTACATATATCACATATGGTACTTATATTTGTTATATAACATATTTAATTATCTTTTTATCTTCCAGCTCTCTACTAATTAGTCTTCCACAATGACATTCCTTAAAACAACGCCTTTGCCCTCGATTATATGTGCTTTTCTTCCTCCACAAACAGGGCACAAATATCGGTTCTCTCTATTTGGCAGATACTCATTGCCACATTCCTCACATAACGCCTTTACTGGTACTTCCAGGCATTCGAGTTCTGCATTTTCCAATAGTGTTCCTTTTACTGCGTCTGGATAATACTTGTGCATGTAATAGGGCATTACCCCGCTTGTTTTTCCTATTTCTACAACTATTTTTTTGACTGAACGTGCCTTATTCTCTCTCGCCACATCTTCTGCCATGTTGACCATTTTGGCGATATAACTCATTTCATGCATTTATAAACCAACCTGCTTTGTAAAATTTAATTGTATTTTATCTCATTTCTAACTAACATCCTATTATTTTATTTTGATTTTATGCTATTTTAATTGATTATGAATATCTTTCGCCCAATAATATTATTGTCGAAGTGTTTTCTTTACCAGAAGGAGTGCTTATGGCACATAATATTGAAAAAACCTGTATCGGATGCGGGCGTACATTTATAGCAAGAAATAGCAGCATGCCTTTTTGTTGCAAGGCATGCAAGCTTCGCTATTCGTATCACTATACTTTCCGCTGCAGAGAGTGCAGAAATGCCTCCTGCGAAGTTAGAAACAATTCTCTTCAGGGTTGTGCCAACGATTGCCCAAACCTAAAATGGAATCCTTAATTTCTTTTACTGTTCCCCAATCATGTGATTAATAAACTGTCTTGCACATCTACCTGAAATTCCTCCATGATTTAATTCCCACCTGTCAGCCTCTTTGAGAAGCTCTTCGCTAGTAATATTGAGGTTTTCTTTGTTTGCAAGCTCCGTTACGATATTGTAATATTCCTGTCTTGATGGCTTGTAATAGCCTATAGTTACGCCGAAACGATTCGCCAAAGAGAGTTTTTCTTCCATTGTATCAGATCTGTGGATATCTCCGTCCTGCTCTACATCTCGTCTATCTTTCCACGTCTCTTTTATCAAATGTCTTCTATTCGAAGTAGCATAAATTAGTATGTTATCAGGCTTTGTTTCTACGCCACCCTCTATTACTGCCTTTAGGAACTTATAATCTGATTCATCTTCTTCAAAAGAAAGATCATCCATATAAATTATAAATTTATAATTTCTGTTCTTTATCTGTGAAATTAGCTGTGACAAAAGCCTGAACTGATATTTGTAAATCTCTATCATTCTAAGGCCGTCTTTATAAAACTCATTTACTATGGCCTTGATGCTAGTGGATTTACCAGTTCCACTGTCTCCAAACAAAAGAACATTATTGGCTTTTTTACCTTCTACAAAAGCCTTTGTGTTAGCAATTAGCTTCTTCTTCTGAAGCTCATAACCTATAAGATCATCTAAAACTACTGAATCCATGTTATTTATTGGATTAAATTCTACTCGTCCACCTTGGATTTCATGGATCCTGAAAGCTTTATTTAGTCCAAAAGCGCCAACTCCTATTTCTTTGTAAAATCTGGTAATACAATCAAAAAAAGCTTCCTCGTTTTGAGTCTTTTCCAACTCTTCGCTTAAACTTCTTACTTTTTCGCTCACGTTCCCATTGTACATAAGTTCTGGCTTATCAATAGCCTTGTAATTTGTTATGCACGAAAAACAGTCCACATCAAGAGCTGCCTCAATCTCACTAAAATCATAGTCAAACAGCTCTTTAAAGGCTTTAAAATCACTTTTAGCAAAGTGATTTACACTTCCATCCTTGCTTCCCACTTTTTCACATGTAAGGCTAAATGGATTCTCATCCATGATCAAAAGATATGTCAGATAATTATGCCAAAGATTCTTATCAAAAGCACAAGAAGTTCCAAGTATCAGCAGCCTTTTTATTTGCTTGTATACTCTCGAAGTAAGATCCTCCTTGCTAAAGCTGCCTGAATGCAGTTCCTTACACACTTTACTAAGTTGCATTAATATTGTATCTTCAGGCATATCCCCATACATAAGCAGTTTAGATACTATTCTTTCCATTACATTTCTCCCTTTTATATCAATAGGCGATATATGTTATATAACATATATCGCCTATATATTAGTTGTCCAAAAGTTTCTTCTCCAGCTCTTCAAAATTATCAATCTGATTCTGCTCATAGCTATTAAATGTATTCTTCTTAAAATACATTGGTTTGCTCTTTTGAGCATAATATTCATTCTTGATACATTCCTTCAAAAAAGCTATAGGAATATCAATCTGTTTCTCATAAGACAGCATGTAATTATAAGCCTTAGTAATCTTTTCAAGATCATATTCTGCTGTCTCAGCAATCTCCCTGATCTCTTTAATCTTGAAATCATCATGTAAAAGATCAATAAGCTCATCCAAAACCTCATCCTTGTTGATAACCGGAAGTTTCTCCTTGCTCTTTACTCCTTCCTTCTGGTTTACAAAGAACCTTATTCCAGCGGTCTTACGTCCACGTTTAATTGGTTCGTAATCAACCTCAAGGCTAGTTTTCTTGTTAAGCTCATCCTTGGCCTTACTAAGAACGTTTCTATTGAAGATCTTAAATTCCTTGTACTTATTCTGGCCAGTTTTCTCAGCAAGTTCATCTATCTTATCATAATCAGGAAGATCCTTCTCAAGCTCGTTCTTGATTTCCTTGCTACCACCTGAATTGATAATACCAAGCTCCAGTTTAAGCTCAGTCAGGTCATATTCAAAAGCCATTTCTCCATCTTCCTTAGAAATAGCCTTCTTGTAATCATATGCTGATTTTAGCATCTCATATAACCGCAGAGAATATACACTCTTTAGACTAAGCGTATCTGCAAGGCTCAGCACAGTATAATTTTTCTGCAGATTAACAATTTTATCTGTTAATGAGTTGTTATATCTGAGTGTAAGTGTTCCATCCTTAAAAGAAGCGTCTGTTACAACCTGGTGCGCTTCAATCTTCCCATTTTCCTTGTCCTTCATAAGAAGATTCCAGTCAAAAATGGTTGCTCCCTTGATCTGTCTGTCGCATAAAGCCTCTATATGCTCATATAAAGATCCAGATGTGGATTTAAACATCTTACGAAGCTCTGATCCATAAATAGTAGCTACAACATTATTAGTGTTGTCTACCGTAATATTCTGCATTCCTATAGCGAACAGCTTCTGGCTAAGCGCAGTGCCCTTACCCATAGCATTTATGAGCTCATTGGATTTTTTATAGCTCTTACTGACTATAAGCTGCTCTCTTTTTTTATCTGCCATAATACCCCCATAATGTACAGATTCCTTTTTTGTACACCTTTGAAACTATAACGAATTCCCTTTCTATGCACCTTTCAGTTACATTGAGAATAAATAACATTCCCTTTTTGTTTACTTTTATATTTATTATATTCCCTTTTTTATCACTTGCAAGCTTATTTTGCCTATATTTTGCGCGTTTGTCAAATATCTTATACCAGATTTAGGTGACCGTTATAGTCAATATTTCATATTCCCTTTTTGTGCACTTTTTGGATATTGTGCGCCCCTTTTGTTATCCTTTGACTCATTCGGTTTATCTAAAGCGGTCATTTTCAATCCCTTTTTAGTCACTTTTGATACCCTTTTTATATCTTTTACACCCCAAAAATTATTTTTACCTGAATATTATAGGTATCCTATTTTTATTCCCTTTTTGTACACTTTTCTATTCCCTTTTTAGTCACCTGTAGATTTTAGTATCTGCAAAAAGCCCGTAATTATGCTATTTCTAGCTTCTTGTTCTAATAAAACTTATCCTAAGGTTTAAAACTTATCATTAAAGATTGTTCCCTTTTTAGTCACCTTTTTATTTTTTGATCTTTTCCTATTAACTTATTCTTAATTAAAATTTTTTATTCAATTTTCTTTATTTCACTGGTTTTACGAGTTAGTATTGCAGTCATATTATTTGTAATTATTTACATTCCCTTTTTAGTCACTTTAATGTTCCCTTTTTGGTCACCTTAAATAATAGATTGAAATAAAAGAATGGCCAGAAATCGCATTTTTACTCGATTTCTAGCCATAGTTATAGGTTTATTACTTTGTACATTATACTATTCAGTACTCATTCCCTTTTAGATCACCTTTTATTCCAAAAAGCATACCCTTTTATCCCTAAAAGCTTCACCATAGATCATATACGCAAGTTCCCTTTTATTTAACTATCTATTCCCTTTATATACACCTCTAATTCCCTTTTTACACACTCATAGTGCCCTTTTTAGTCACCCAAATCCCTACAACTCCAGTAAACATCAGCTTTTCTTGTGCATTTAATTAATAACAAATTGTAGTTTATAAAAACTTAAAGAACACAAAGAGGTGCTCTTTAATAAGAATAACATGATTCTTTTTTATTTTTGAAAATTATAGATAGATTTTTTTGATACCTGGAATTTAAGAGCTAAAGAATTAAAGATATATCTATATAGATATCTTTATTAAATTTCAATAGATTATAGGAATTTTTTCTGTATTGTTAGACTTAAAAGTAAAATTCTAGTTTTTATAATACTACGATATAACATTTTATCTTTAATAACATTAATTATTAGATGTTTATATTCTGCCAGGTTAAATTTATAGCTTTTGATATGTATAATTAATTTATATATTAATAATTCTCACTTATGCCTAAATTCCGTAATGATTTCTCATTTCACTTAATTTCTATTTATAATATATTGCATTCAATTACCATTTGTTGTTATTTACCAGGATTATTTTTTTGAAATCATTTCAACTGTTTATTATAGATCTTCTAATTTTTCATTGACTCATATGCTCAATATCTGCCATTTATATTTTTAGATTATTAAACAATAACATTAATTATCAATTCATCATTTAATTACTTTATTTTCTGCTTGATTTCTCTGTATATTTTTGATCTGTATGTCATAAAGAAAAATTCATTGATTTTAGAATTTTACAATTTTTCTAGCAATCATTAATTATTTTATTGTCATTTTCTGACTATACAGCTTAAAACCCTTGAATTTATCTGGTTTAATAACTTGCACTATGAAATTTTAAATATTGCATCTTTATGATTCGAAATTTTATTGTTTTTTTAGAAATTTTAAATTCTATTTTTATTCTTATTCATTTATATTCTGTTCATTACCCTATATTAAAAAGCGATAAATTGAATAATGATTAAAATCACTGCAATACTTGATGTAAATTAATGCTTTTTTGCATTTTTTCTTGTTATCCAGGATCTGTGTTGGACTGGAATGATTGCAGGTTGTTATTTCAGCTTTTTTATAATTATTTAAAGGCCTCTGTGGAATATATTTCATATAATATATATCGAATATATTATATATATTTATTAATGTATATATATCTAATATCTATAATACATTACATATATACATAATATCCATCTAATATATTATAGCAAATATATTATATATAATCAATATTAAATATATGAAATACATTTACAATATATTAGATGTATATAATATAATTCCTAAATATATCATAGAACATATATACTTAATATAAATATATAGAATAGATACATGATAAAACATATATAACATATCTATTTGATTAATATATTATATAACATAGACAATATATAGAAATTGAATACACAGAAGATATATATAGAATATAACATAAATATAGAATATAATGCTATGTAATAAATATAATATATTGTAAATATATAACATATATTGAGAGCCAAGTAACGAATAATATAAAATATATAATATGTATATAGAATATACATTCTATATAAAGAGAAATAAAGATAGATAGGGTATGAAATATAGAAAATATATATGATATATATAATAAAATTTATATAGTGATTATAAAATGTATATCCAGATATGGAATAAGATCTGGTAAAAAGAAAATAAGTATTTCTGTTATTGAGCGTTATACTTGTGAATTTATACATAACACAATATATATGTTATATATAATTCCAATTAGTACGATGTTATATAAAGAGCTAGAAAGACGCAGTATAGCGCATTTACAGAGATTGACATTTTTAATACATATATAACATATACATAAATATATTTGTGTGTAGAGCGATTAGTTTCTATTTGCACAGGCTAGAATTTAATAGTATAAGGATCAAATATTTATTACTAATCAAACTATAAATAGCTATATGTGTTATATATCAATTTGAAAATAAAAAAAAATGAACAGATAGATCTGCGATGAATATAATATAGAAGATATATAACATAGATAAATTATCAAAAAACGAGAGCATAAGATATAACATATAGATATTATATAAGATATATATCATGGAAAAATAAGGCCGGAAATATAAATTAAATGTTAAATAGAAGATATATAACATATATAGTACTTTGAAAGAATTGTATGTTAGATATATAATATAGCAAATGTATAGATTATATAACATATTTATGCTTTGGACCTATAGCAAGTATAGAAACAATATAGTATATATAACATATTTATGTGATTTAACAATGTATAAAATGATAATTAAGCAGGATATATGCGATATATAACATAGATATAATATGCAATAGATATAACAGAGATATAATATATGCATTTAATGATATATATTTTTAATATTCATTATTGAATCTAGATATGTAATAGAATATAATATCAAAGGATGAGTATTAAATAATAAAGGATATAGGATATATATTTAGGAGGAGTTATGCGTATTATTGCATTCAGCAACCAAAAGGGGGGCGTGGCTAAGACTACATCTAGCTATGCAATGGCCGTAGGCCTGTCTAAAAGAGGTTATAAGGTTCTTGTAGTGGATGCAGATCCACAGGAGAATCTTTCTATGTCAGCTGGAATCAATTTAAATGAAATTGATCCAGATCCAGAGGATATTGAGCAGCTTACTGAAGAGCAGCAGGAATATTTCTATGAAAATGTACCAGCTAAATTATTTGAGGTAATGGCCAAGAAAAAGGACATTAATAAGGCAATAATACCTATTGGTGAGAATCTTGACCTTATTGTAGGCGGAATAGATCTGGCATCAGCAGATATGACGTTTTCCGGACTAGGAAGAGAGAGACTTATAAAAGAGGCTTTTGCAGGAATTGAGAAGGATTATGATTTCTGCGTCTTTGATTGTAGCCCTGCTCTTGGCGTAGTTTTGATGAATATACTTACAGTTGCAGATGAAGTAATTATTCCTTTGGAGCCAGGTGCTTATTCATTGCAGGGATTATCAAGACTATATAAGTTTATTGATCAAATCCATGATTACACTAATGATAAGCTTAAGGTAGATGGAATCCTGGTAACCAAGGTGAGAAATACAGCAAATGCTAAGATTTGGATTGGAGATATAGAGGAGAAGGCTGAACTTCTTAATACAAAGGTATATAAATCCAAGATCAGACTTAATGTTTCTGTAGAGGAAGCACAGACTATGAAGATGGACCTGTTTGAATACGCAGGCGGATCTTCTGCTGCAAGAGATTACGATGATTTTATTGATGAATTCTTAGAGGAGGATAAGTGATGGCTAGTAAGGCAAGTATGTTAAAAAACGGTGCAAATAAGGCATCTAGTGGATTATTTGCAGGAATGACACGCCTTAGTGATGAACAGGATAGTAAGAAACAAGAAGCCAAGAAGACAGAAGAAAAAAAGCCAGCGGCTGAGACTAAAAAGGTTTCAAAACCTGTAGAAGAAAAGGTTGAGGAAGAAGTAGTTGTTGAGCCTGTTGTTTCACAGGAAGTAGAGCCAGAAGTCGAAGAAAAGGTAGTTATTGCAGATCCTGAACCTCAGCAGCCAGTTTATAGTGAACCAGTAGCACCACAGACATATCAGGCCCCAGTACAGAATCAGGTACAAACACAGGCTCCAGTGCAGAATACTATGAATCAGATTCCTATAAATCAGTATCAGCAACCTGCAGTACAGGCTCCTGTATATAATCAACCTGTAGCCAGTTACCAGCAGCCTGTTATGATGCAGCAGAGTACAGTTCCCGCGTACACAGAGCCTAAGCGAACAGAACCTCAGACCAAACAGGAAAAGAGCAGGTACGAGAAAGAGAAATTCCTTCTGCTTGATATCAGAGGATATAGAGATTATGTAGAGCATATGGCTAAGGCTTCCAATATGTCTGCTACAAAGTATATCAGAAGTCTAATAGACCAAGATATGAAGAGAAACATGGATATTTATATGGCTCACAAACAGCTTGAAGAGACATTAAAGGGCAGAAGATGATGCAATAAAAAAGCTCCTGAACGAGTTCAGGAGCTTTTTAAAAATCTAAAATTATTTCTTCTTGCCGTTTACAGCATCCTTAAGAGCCTTACCAGCTTTGAACTTAGGAACTGTAGCTGCAGGAATCTTGATAGCTGCGCCAGTCTGAGGATTCTTACCTGTTCTAGCTGCTCTCTTAGCAGTCTCAAATGTACCAAATCCTACAAGCTGAACTTTGCCTTTCTTCTTAAGCTCTTTAGAAACAGCTTCTGTGAAAGCTTTAACAGCCTTCTCTGAATCCTTCTTAGAAAGACCAGTTTCCTTTGCGATAGCATCAACAAGTTCTGTCTTATTCATGGATAATACCTCCCTCAAAATGAGAATTTTTAACTACAAATAAAATTTTACACCCATTTTATGCGCCTTACAAGACATTTGATGCGAAAAAGTGCCAAAAATTGTAATATTTTTTAGTGCACTATTCTGAAAAACCGCAAATAACAAGACTCTTTTGTAAAACTACATCGTAGATACAGTTGTTGTATATAGTTTCTTAAAATAGAAACTTGAAAGACACAAGGAGGCAATCTCTGCTATAGGGAATGCCCACCAAACATTGGCCAGAACGCCGGTCTGAGCAAGTAACCATGCTGCAGGAATGAGAACAACTAGCTGTCTTCCAACAGAAACAATAAGAGAGTAGAAACTCTTGGAAAAAGCCTGGAAAATAGAGCCCATAGCAATACAGAATCCTGCAAGAGGGAAGGACAAGCTTATGATCCTAAGAGCGGGTCTTCCTATTGCAATCATATCCTCAGATGCATCAAAAAATGAAAGAAGAGTATCCGGGATTGATAAAAAGCATATTGTACCAATGATCATTATGGAAACGGCCAGCGTCATAGCGAACTTTAAAGCCTCTTTTATCCTGTCTTTATTGCGTGCACCATAATTGTAAGCAAGAACAGGAATAAGGCCATTATTAAGGCCAAATACAGGCATAAAGAAGAAACTCTGAAGCTTGAAATAAACTCCAAATACAGCTACAGCAGTTGAACTAAATGCACCGAGAATAAGGTTCATAAGGAAAGTCATAACAGAGCCAATAGACATCATAAGGATAGATGGAACTCCGACATAATAAATGTCTTTTATGATTCTGGCAGAAGGAGCAAAGATCTTTTTAAAGCTTAAATGTATCTCGTTGTTGAATTTAAGATTACAGAAAAGACCAATAGATGCACCTATAACCTGTCCGAAAATTGTTGCATAGGCAGCACCAGCTACACCAAGCTCTGGGAAAGGTCCGATTCCAAATATAAGGAGTGGATCAAAAATAATGTTGATCAGTGCGCCAGTAGCTTGTGAAATCATACTAAAAAATGTTTTTCCAGTAGACTGCAAGAGCCTTTCGAAGGTAATCTGGAAAAATACACCAAATGAAAGAAAACAAATTATGGAAAGATACTGAATTCCATATTCCCTAATAATAGGATCAGTTTCCTGAGCTGAAATGAAAGGGACAGTTACAAAAAGGCCAATAAAAAGAAAAACAATATAGTTAAATACTGTTAATAAAAGTCCTGTATTTGCAGCACTATCAGCGTTATGGAAGTTCTTTTCACCAAGAGATCTGGATAAAAGAGCGTTAATACCGACACCTGTTCCGGAACCAAGCGCGATCATGAGGTTCTGCATTGGAAAAGCCAGTGTAACAGCAGAAAGAGCACTCTCGCTGATCCTTGAGACGAAGATACTATCTACAACATTGTACAATGCTTGAACCAGCATAGAGATCATCATGGGCAGAGACATAGAAATGATCAGTTGTTTTACGGGCATAATGCCCATTTTGTTTTCTTTGTTCATACTTATTCCTTTACACATAAAATTGACAATACGAAGAAAAAGTATAGCATGATACAACGGTCAATTCTAGAAGCAGAATAACCTATAATAAAATTCTAGCACGGAATGTTGTTGTTAAAAAAGAATAATATGATTATAATCTTTTGTGTTGTAAAGGAGAGAAAATATGGGAATGTACTTGTTAAAACCTGCATGTAAGGACTATTTGTGGGGAGGACATAAATTAGTAGACGAATATAACGTGGAATATGATGGCGATGTATGTGCAGAGGCATGGGTAATGTCTTGTCATAAAGATGGCAATTCAATAATAGCAAATGGTATCGAAAAAGATAAGACACTGTCTGCGGTTATTGAAGAAAAGGGAAGAGAAATATTAGGAAAAAACTGCGAAAAATATAAAGATTTTCCTATACTAATTAAGTTTATAGACGCTAAAAAGCCTCTTTCAATTCAGGTTCATCCAGATGATGAATATGCTCTTAGCCATGAGAATCAGTATGGAAAGACAGAAATGTGGTACGTCTTAGAGGCAGAGGAAGGCGCATATTTATATCAAGGCTTTGAAAAAGAAATATCAAAAGAGGAATTTGAGAAAAGAATCAAGGAGAATACTCTCACAGAGGTTCTTCACAAGGAATATGTAAAGCGCGGAGATGTGATCTTTATAACTCCTGGAACACTGCATTCGATAGGAGCTGGTCTTCTCATAGCAGAAATACAGCAGAGTTCAAATGTTACCTACAGAATATATGACTTTGGAAGAGTGGGCGCAGATGGCAAGCCAAGACAGCTCCATATTCAGCAGTCTTTGGATGTTACAAAGATTGAAAAGCCTGTTAAATACAAGTCTTTAGATGAACATATGGTTAATTGTGATTTCTTTTGCGTAGACAGGATAAAAGCCAATGATAAGGCCTATGAAGATGTTGCTGATGATAGCTCTTTTGTCAGTCTTCTGGTAATAGGAGGAGAGGGAAGGATTAGCGCAGAGGGAGAAACTCTAGAGGTTAAAAAAGGAGACTCTGTTTTTATAACTGCTGGAGCTGGCAAGTATAGCGTTGAAGGAAACGTAGAAGTCATAAAAACAATAGTGCCATAACTAAAAATTTAGGGCTAAAATTCGAGTTTTAAAAGAATAATGATAAACAAGATGTAAAAATTTAAAAGAGCCAGAAAAGGCATTTAATTACCTTTTCTGGCTCTTTTACTATTTTGTACGTAAAAAAGTGATTACAATGACTTAAATCTCTGGGTGGTTTCGCTGAGCTGTTCAGTAATTTCGTTGTTCTTATCGATGGCTTTAGAGATTTTCTTGATACCACTAACAATTTCTGTTGAGTTCTCTGCAGAAGAAGTAATAGCTGTACTGCTCTCACGAATGGAGTCAGTGATCATTTGCACAGACTGAACCATTTCTTGCATGATGGAATTAAGGTGTTCTGCTTTATCATCAAATTCATG
The DNA here is from genome assembly GCF_000424505.1 of Butyrivibrio sp. XBB1001. Lineage (NCBI taxonomy): Bacteria > Bacillati > Bacillota > Clostridia > Lachnospirales > Lachnospiraceae > Butyrivibrio > Butyrivibrio sp. XBB1001. The sequence continues at coordinate 73,447 of NZ_AUKA01000014.1, forward strand.
AAGCATATCATCCATGATATCAGCGGTATGTTCATATTTTTCGCCTGTAGTAACGAATTCGTCGTAATCACCCAGAACGGTTCCATTAATATAGTCAAGGGCTGTCTGAGCATTTTGGGCAAGTTTATTAACTGCCTCTGTAACTTCGTTACTGATAACCTGAATATTTCCAGCAGTTTGTCTGGAATTATCTGCCAGAGCACTGATCTCTGATGCAACGACAGCAAAGCCTTTGCCAGCTTCTCCGGCTCTTGCGGCCTCAATAGATGCGTTAAGAGCAAGGAGGTTAGTCTGTGAAGCAATTTCAAGAATAACGTTAGTGAGTTCTCCAATCTGGCTGACTTTTTCGGAATCCTGTACAGATTTGGAAAGAACATCCGAAAGCTGAGAAACCTGGTCTACAGCGTCGGACTTCTTCTGATTTACTTTTTCCTTGAGCTCTTGTGCCTCCTGCTTGATAGAAACAGCAGTATCAGTGCCGGACAAAGCCTGATCAGTAATAGCCTGAGCAGCAGATCGAACATCATCAACCCTGTCATTGATTGAAGAAACAGTACCAGAAAGGGTTTCCATATTTGCAGAGAGCTCTTCAAGAGCTGCAGAAGTGTTTGTAACATTGTCATCTGCAAGCCTTAGCTGTGAAGAAACCTCTTCGGAAGCACTAGTAAGGACTAAAGATCCATTTTTGACATCTTTCATGATGCCTTGAAGAGTTTCAATAAAGTGATTGATACCAGTTGTGATATATAAAAGTTCAGACTTGGTCCGGGTGTTCACCCTGGTGGTAAGATCTCCGTTTCCTTCCTCAATATTAGTGATCATGCCATTAACTTCATCACTAATAGATCTGATCTTTCGGACAATGTTTTTATAGCAGATAAGGAAATTAACTATAATGAGGAATAAAATAACAATTGTTCCTATTAAGGCAGTGTAATTTCCTGACTGTAATAGGGCGTTCATCTGAAGAGTAGTTGCTGCTGCTGAATTTGAAATTGCATTATCCAGAGTTTTTGTGGAGTGGAATATAGCAATTTTCTGGATCTCAGCTTTATCAAATAATATTGTATAGGCACTGGTCTGATCACCAGCGTCGCACTTAGCAATAGCTGAATCTATAAGGCTGATCATTCGCTCATATTGAGCTGAAATTTCAGCTAATTGCTGATGCACATTTTCATCATCGTAGGATGCAAAATCTGCTTTAAGAGTTGCTATATCATCCTTGATGGTGCTTTTTGCGATTTCAATCTGTGGCAAGAGAGCTTCCTGAGTCTCTTTAGCGCCAGCAGAGATATATCCCGTTGTCTGGTCATATAGTGACATTACATCGCTTTTTAAAGCAGCTTCATGTGTAGTAAGGTCCATCATATGATCAAACAGGGAAATACTATTGTTTGTAGAAGTTTTCATGGACTGAATGACCAGCGCCATCACTACGGTAAAAGCTACCAGCATTAAAAGATTAAGGGCAGATAGCTGAAAAACAATAGAATCTTTTGTGCGTATCTTGATTTTTTTCTTTTCGTTCACGATGCTACCTCCTCCTTATAATTTCTGATACCACTCTGTGGTGATCTTCTGTACCTCTTTTACAAATCCATCCACATCTACTTCTCCGGTGGCAAGTTTATGGAAGGCAAAGGCGATACCCTTCTGTCCGAGGTTTTCTGGCATATCCATCCAATGCCAACTGGAGGTCTTGCCGGCTGAAATATACTGAGAAATAACTGGCGCAAATGGGTCTGAGGCCACATATTTACTATCTTTAAATGGACTGATAAATCCAGCCTTTTCTACGAGTATCTGCTGCGCAGAGTCCTCAGAGCACCACTGGAGGAAGGCTTTTGCTTCTTCTGCATTTCCTTCTTTTGGTACAGCCCACCAGGATGGAGCGCTGGTAAGAATAGTATCCATGCCGTCCTGGAAGGCATATGGAACCATGCCTACTTCAAAATTTCCTGCAGCAGCGTATTCACTGGCAGCATCACCTGTCAGAGTAGCGCCAATCCAGGAACCCTGAGTGATGAATGCATATTTGCCTGAAGCAAAGTTAAGAACCTGATCGTTGTAAGCACCTTCTGCAACAAGATCAGGATCAGAATACTGGATAAAAAGATCCATCATCTTGGCAAAATCTGTAAAACGCTCAGTATCAAGTTTTCCTCCATCGTTTAAAAGATCTATGTAGGTTGTGTCAGTTCTGGAAAGACCAGAATCTATGTAGACTCCAAAAATGTGATTACCACTGGACCAACCCAGGTTTTCTGGCTCAGCGCAGTAGCCAACAACAGCTTTTAACCCTAGCTGATCCTTTTTGGCATCTACAGCTTCTATGGCAGCCTTTAAGGACGAAGGTCCGGTGATTGATGCTGGGTCAACACCGCATTTGCTGAGAATATCTGCATTATAAGCTAGCCCGATAGCCTCTGTGGTGTAAGGAAAGCCTAGAGTTCCGTAGGTATTATCAACGTATGCAGCATCTGTGCGGCTGACCCAATCCTGATCACTCATGTCTTCTAGAAGACCCTCCCAGTTTCCAAAACCGGAAGCCTCACAGGCAATAATGTCTGGCATCTGATCTGACAAGTAGTAGCCTTTTAGCGTAGCCTGAGCGTCTACACCAGCAGGAAGAAGTATAACCTCAACAGTAATTCCTGTCTCTTGCTGATATTTTTTAGCTAGCTCATTTATTTGATCATTGACTTCGCTTTTGATATTCAGAAGACGTAGAGTTCCAGTGAATGGAACATCCGCAGATACTTCTTCTGTTTCTGCCTTTTGTCCGCAACCGCTTAAGATTGCACACAAAAAGAGCATTGTACAGATTAGATAACTACATAGTTTTTTCATGGCAGCATCCTTTCTAAAGTAAAAAAGAACTAAATTGTGCACAATGCACACAAAATAATACGAAATGTCATACAATTATTATCGCGCGAAGGGCAACGTCAACCAATTAAAAATTGATAAACAATTGCAAAAAGATAATTAAATCAGGATTTTATTTCTTTGGTTCCTATATCATTAAATATCTATTAAGTCTATTAAATTTCGGACAAAACTAATATTTTTATATGTAAATATCGATAAAATATATATGAGTATTTGACTTTAATTTAGTTGAAAATGCGGAGAAAAAGTATGAAGAAGAGTCTTTTATCAATCTTTTTAGCAGGAGTTCTTTTCTTTTCAAATATTGGGATGACCTCATTTGCGGTTGAACGAGAGCAGGATGCATCAGGAGCGGATGTAAGTTCACAGGAAGATGGGGAAAAAGAAAACGAAAAGGCCCTTGATATATCTGAAGAAGAGGAAATCAGTTATTACAAGATAACTGATTTTACTGCTCTGCCCGAAAATATTTCGCAGCAAAAGGTAAGAATAGGAGCAAGAATAGAGGATATTGATTTTCCAGATAGCCTTGAAGTGAAGGTAGAACCTGATCTTGACCGCGAGGACAGGATTATGAGAAAGCTTGCACAGGAAAGGGAGCGCATCAGAAAAGAAAAAGAGCTTGAGGAAGCAGAGGCTGCATCAAGCGCTAGCAGTGATGAAGCAGACGAAGCGGCTTCAGAAGGCAGTTCTTTTGACGAGGACGAGGAAGAAATCATTATCTTTGATGATGGTGAGCAGATAGATGATGCAAGCGAGCTAAGTCAGGAAGAAACAGAAAAAGATAAGACTATTGAAGAAACTATAACAGATGCGCCAGCTACAGATAGTACAATTGCCCCTTCTGAGCCTGCTTCAGGTACTGAAGAGAGTGCTGATTCTATTGGAACAGGAGAGGGAATTACAGAAGAACAAGTCGATGAGAAAGAGCCAGGTTCTGAAGATGAAAATATAGGAAATGAAGGCGATGGAGCAGAAAACAGTTCTGACCAGGGAAATTCTATGGAGACTCCTGGTGCTGAGAATACATCAGAGAATGGCCTTATTGGAAGAATTCTTGATGCATTTAGAAGTGTAAGAGTTTATGCGGCGGACGATTCCAAGGAGGATAAAGAGGAATCTAAAGATGATTTAGATATTTCTGAAAATGAAAAGACAGAGCAGACATCAGAGCCCAGCATAGAGCGCATTTCAGGAATAGAGTGGGTGCTTGAAGCAGAATACAATGATGGAGTTGATTTCTTTAGTCCGGATCAGGATGGACAGATTTATCTTTTCACTCCAGTGCTGCTAATACCTGATAATTACTATATTGAGGACGAACTTCCAATAATCACTGTTATTGTATCTGATGAGTATTTTGCTTTTGATGAGGCAGTGGAAGTAGATGACGTCACTATCCGCGTTCGCGCAGATAAGGGCGTATTTCCTGAGGGAGCTAGTGTTTTTGCCAGAAAGCTTGCTTCAGAGGACCAGGAAAAGATTCAGGCAGCTTTTGATGAACAGGTAGAAGTAGATACCGAGAGTATCGTTAAGGAATATACCTTTGATATCACTGTTCTTGACAGAGATGGCAATGAAGTAGAGCCAGACACTGACAAGGGCCGCGTTTTCGTGTCCTTTGAGACGGAAGAAGTTGCAGATGAGAGCCTCAGCGCAGAAGTGTACCATTTTGTGGAGAGCATAGATGAAAATGCAGAAGCAGAGCCAAAAGAAAACGAAGCAGGCGATATTGAAATCGGCGATGAAGATGTGGAATTTGATGTTGAAGAGAGCGAACTTGGCGGAGAAAGAGGTAACATAATCTACTCTGACGACGTGGTCTTGTTTGTCGAGAAGCTTGAGCCTGAGGTTGTTGAAGTGGATGAAGGCCAGGCAATTGAGGTGGAGACATTTGGATTCTCGACGTATACGCTACTATTTAAACTTACAAATTCTATTACAGCGGAAATAAGCTATTCGCCAATTAGTTTAGAAGAATTATTTGATGCAGAACATAGTCCTGACAGTGATAATACAATGGGAACTGTCACTTCAGTCTCATTCGATTCTAAATATGATTCATATATTTACAAAGGAATATTAAATTATTCAGTAAACAGTGGTCACCATATTGCTAATACTAACGCTGATGGACTCTATAGTGAAGGATCAATTACTGAAGGATCATATGAATATTTCCTGATAGTAAGAAGGCCATTTGGCAAGATTTTTCCAGAAGGAATAGAAATAAAGGTTTCATATAAAACTAAAACGTCATCAGGCACTACAGAAACAGAATATCCTGTAACAATTAAGGACACCAGCAATGTGGAATCAGCTATGGATAATTACAATTATCCAACAGCTACCGAACTAGGCGCCAAAGCCATTACTCTGGAAATGCCTATGTCAACTATAAATGGCGGAGCGCTATATCAGTGGGAGAAAAAGGGACCTGCAGATAGTGAGTGGACAGATATTCCATTGGCCAACACTGGAAAGTATCACTATGCTAATTCAACAAATTTCGAATATGAAGGTTATTGGCTAAGGTGCACTGTTAATGGCGTGCCAAGTAAAGAAATCCAGATAGTTACACCAGGAGGCGATTCGAGAACCTGGACTGCTCCATATGGCTCAAGTGACCAGTGCTATGTAAGTGATGGAAAGATTGCCTACACTATTTGCACTACAAGTGGAACAGCAGCTGATCCTAGTAAAAAAATCTTTGACATTGTTGGTGATTTTCAGGATGGTACTACCAAGAAGATGATGTCTACTACCAATGGCGGCGAGGGGTGGAGAATCTTTAGTAATCTTACTCCATCATCTCCAGAATCATTGGCAAATATAGGATGGACTGGTGATTCATACAATATGGATTACATGTATTTCTCTTTTACTGAGGATCACAAGCTTCATGTAACAGCTCAATCTAAACTATCAGGCGCTTATGACAATCTGGCTTTTGGTGCGCAATGCAAGGTGGGTTCTACATCAAGTAACCTTGCAATAGCCAAAGCAGATTCTAGCAAGTGCTTAACCAATATGGCAGTCATTGGAGGAACTAAAGAGGCTGCTCAGAAAGAAGTAAACAACGGAACAAATGGAATAGCTTCAGTTGTTATAACCCCTTCAGGCAATAATTTCTCTAGATATTTTGTAGGTGCAAATAATGCAATTAAGCCGTACCATGATCCAACAGGTTATAATCCTACAACTGAGTATACTGACAGCAATATAGGTATAGCCTTTGGCTGGACAGGACTTACAGGCAAAGCTGAATTTGACATTGCTGTAGGCGGAGTGTCCGAGACAAATGCTCTAGTGCCTGTTTCTAAGACTGGAGACTCAAAGTCCTATTCACTTAATTCAAATGTAAAGACCTTAAAGCTTTCCAGTGATGCACCGCTTGATTCCTATGCCAAGAGTGACCAGGCAGGTGGCATAAATGATACCGTTAAGATTGAGCTAAGGTTCAACAGTGGTTCATCAAATGGAAAAACGGCAATAAGTAATATACTTCCAACGTATGCAAAAACAACTACTACGACTACAACATCGAATGCATCAGGAACTAATAGTAACAGTAATTCTAGCACTACGCCATATTCAGCAGATTACTTTGATGTAAATGTCAAGAATTATAAGAATGGAAGCACTTCAGGAATAACTGTTGATGAAATCAATGATAAGGTTGTGATCGAGGTTAATTACAACTTTGAGAACAAAGAGAACATAAAGGTCTACAGGGACCATAATGGGGCCAGTGAGTTAAAGCAAGACGATTCAGGTGCGGAAGGAACCTGCAGGATAGATAAAGACAATGGCAAGATCTATATATACACCAAGAAGTTTTCAACTTACGCTGTTGCCTACAAGCCAGAAGTTTACTACACCGTAACCTTCAAGGATGGCACTAACACAAACTCAGTCAAGGTAAAAGCCGGGGAGAAGGTGGCAAGGCCTACAGATCCAGTAAAAGAGGGGTATACATTTGTTGGCTGGTTTAAGTCGACGACTTTGGCTAGTAGTTCTACAACATCGTCATCCTCTAGTAGCAAGGTTTCTGCCACAGATGCGTTTGATTTTGAAACGCCGATCACAGCTAATATTGTGTTGAACGCAGGTTGGACTTCCACCAAGGATACTAAAGAGAAAAATGCTGATGACGGGGATGTAAATGGTGCTCGTGCACCTGGAACCAACGATAGTCTGCCGATAGTATGGTTGTGGGTATTGGTGCTGATTGCAGGAGTTAGTTCTTTTGGCTACGCATTCTATGAGAGATTTAAGGCAAAAGGCGGCGAAACCAAAGCCGGAGCGAAGATGAGTAAGCTAAAGAGAATGATACTGCTCGTCGGAATTGTAGTTTCAACAGTAGTTAAGTTCCTGATAAAAAAGATAAAACAGCGCAAGTATGAATGTATGCTGGCTGCAAGCGCGGTTCTGATACTTATTTCTGTGGTCACTTTGGTGAGTACTTGCTTTGAGTACCGCAGATCAGAGGAAATCTACATAGATGTCAATGATGAATATGTGGATGAGAATAGAGAAAACGCAGATGAAGTGGTAAATGCAGAGGATGGAACAAGTAGTGCCACTAATGCAGAAGACATCTGGTGGAAGGATGCAAGCGTTGATGTAGCAGGGCTTTCTGCAGAGTATCCTGATGTGGTAGGGTGGATATACTTTGAGAATGAGGACATCAGCTATCCTATCATGTATTCAGGCGACAATTCCAAGTACCTTGGCACAGCTTACACCGGCCAAAAAGCCAGGGCAGGTGCCATATTTATCGATGGTGAGTCCACACCTGATTTTTCTGACCCCCATAGCCTTATCTATGGCCATAATATGAGAGATCTGTCAATGTTTGGACGCCTGAAATTCTACAAGACAGATGCTTCATATTATGATGAACATCAGTATTTTCAGGTGTTTACCAAGGATGGAGTCTATAGATATCAGATATTTGCCTATGAAGAAGTTCCAGATAGTCATGATGTATTCTGGGTTTATGGACAGGAACCCGAGGGAATGGATACATTGTTAAAAGAGATAGAGCAAGGCTCATACCGTAAGACAGGCGTAAATCCTACTGAAGGAGACCATATAATAACACTTGCTACTTGTACATCGAAGGAGGATAGAAGGCTTATCGTCAGCGCTGTCAGAACAGATGAACATAATTTCTAAGATGAGATAATTAAAATTTATAATTTCCGGAAAAATACTAACCAAAGGTTAGTATTTTTTCTTTTTAAACCATCTTAAAATTTTAAATGATGACGCCACTAAAGACGTCAGTGGTAAATCGTTTCTTATGAGAAAGGTGGGATTAGATGAGTAAAAAGTTTTTGACAAAATTACTTGCACTTACTATGTGCGCAGGGCTTATCTTACAGCCTGTAACTGCTTATGCAGACACTCCAGTCACGGAAGAAGTGGTAGAAGAAACTGCTGTGGAAAAAGTGGCTGAAGGAGTTTCAGAAGAAGCTGCTTTAGAAAAAGCGCCGGAAGAAGTAGTAGAAAAAGTAGCCGAAGTAGTCCCTGTAGAAGAAAAGAGCGTTATTTTAAGTGCGCCTATTGAGCTTTTGCCACTTACAAATGTAAAGATTGAGAATGGTATACTAACTTTAGATCCTTATGCTGAAGGGTGTTTGTACCGTATCGAAATAGCTGATATTGATGATTCTATGGTCTTTGAAAGTGAGGAAATTAATCTTGCTGAGGCTTTTGTAGCATTTAATATTGCGCCTGGTTCATATACTCTCATTTTAACAGCTGTTAATTATGTTGGCAGTGGCTATGAGACCATTTCTCTGCCATATGAATTTACATATGAATATAATGTAGAACCAGATCCAGAGCCAGATCCAGGACCTCTACCGAAGATAATATATTTCAGTGAAGATTATGTTTCCAGTAGTGATATAGACTCGGTGCCTGGTTATGGCAAGGAGTGTGTAAGTCCGGCATTCTCCAGCGAAACCCCCGAAATAGAGTATACTTTCGAGGGATGGCAATTAGAAACAAAGAATCTGGATGATTCTCGATTTCATGATGGATGGATGTCTGTATCTTCATTTTTTGCTTCAGGATATTATAGAGCTGTTTTATCGGTTAGTATTTCTGATGAATATCCTAACTATGCTTTCAACCCTGATTTTAAACTTTTTGTAAATGGAGAAGCATGGAATCTTATTCCTGTAGGTGTTATTCCTGATAATAGTGACATAACTAGTCTTATCTTCGTTTCTAATGAATATTATGTAAATTATGAAGAACCTCAGAAAACAGCTATTAGCGAAGTGCTAGTAAATACTGACACGGCACTTACCTTTACAATTGTTGATTATGGTTTTACTAAAGCAGTCGCTTTTAGAGCAGATACTGTGGGTGTTAAGGCAGATTTCATAAAATGGCTGCAAAAGACTGATGATGGTAATTGGGAAGACTACAACGAGGAAAGATTCAATGTTGGCTATTATAAAGCACAGTTTTCTATAGAAATTGAGTCTGAATATGCTGATCAATATGAATTTGATGAAAATGTTAAATGCTATTATGACTTGAATAGGGAGTGCGAATTTGTATCAAAGGAGAATACTCCTGATGGCACTAAACTGATTTTTAATACTCCTGATTATTATTCAAAGTATTCGGATGGAAGACATGTTTCCAGAATAAGAGCGTATGATGGAATAATATATTATGATCCATTTAGAGGAGCAAGCAAATATGAAATAAAAATCCAAGGAGATTCTTATTATACAGAGGAAACTTCTTTTAATGCTATAAAAGTATTTTATGAAAAGGATTTGCCTTTTGGATCATATATGGTATCTATCAGAGCTGTAGATGCTGATTTGTGGCCAATGACAGATGAAACGACACTTTACATTACATACAACAATTTGCCACCTGAGGGCAAAAAGAAGATTACGACTATCGAAACCACATCGGATATTGCAGAAATATTCGTAGATGGTGAGAAGTATAAAGATCCAACATTCATTGGACCTACTGCTATAAAATTTGTTAATATCAATTGGCTTAAGTTCTTGCATGAGCAGTATATACCGGTTAGATCTGATGACAAGGATTATTTCTCAGAGGGACAGTATAGATACGAAGTATTGGTATTTATAGATAATAAATACCAATATACGCATGAGCTTTCAGAAGAGATAAAGCTTTTTGTTGATGGTAAGGAATGGACCATTGATGAGAAAATGTCTAATGGATCGGGTAGATATTTCTTGTCGCCTGTATTTACAATTGGAGATGAGCCTATAGATCCAAATCCCGATCCAGAAGAGCCTAAGGGCACATGGAAGACAAAGTGGGGCGCTACATACTACGAGACAGAAGATGGAGATAAGCTTACCGGCGTTCAAAAGATTGGAGAAGACTATTATCTTTTCAGCGATAGAGGCACACTTCAGAGTAATGTGTTCTATGAAGAAAATGGCAAGACATATTATTTTGGAAAAGATGGTAAGAGGGTAACAGGTTGGAAGGATAAGTGGTCTGCAACTTACTACTTTGATGAAAATGGCGTGATGGCGACAGGGTTTACTGATATTGAAGGCAATACATACTACTTCAAGGCAGACGGAAGGCTTACGAAGAGTACATGGATAACAGTTGGTACCGATAAATATTATACCAAGTCTGACGGAAAACTGGCCAAATCAGAAACTATATTGAAATGGGGAAAGAGATATACCTTTGATGAAAATGGTGTTCTCGTAAAATAGGATAAAGTGAAGCGGCTCAGCCTATTTGCAGGCTGAGCCGTATTTCTATGCGGTTTAGTTAATCGCTGTTCCATTTACATAGAGGGTGTAACCATTGCTATCTACATTTGAAATATCTCCATCAAAGGATGTGATATAGGTATCTGCGGTCAGAGTCCAGGTGCTGTCATCATCCAGAGTTACATTAACTTCGCCAACTTCTGTGGAAACAGTGTCTCCTTTGGCATTTGTGATCTCACCACTGATAGAGCCGGTAAAGGAAGATCCCTCTGTGAGGTTAAGTGTAAGGGTTGAATTGCTGCCTACAAGGATTGTTCCTTCAAGGGTCTGGTTTACAGCATTAACAGTTGCGATATTGTCGGCGCCACTCCATCCGTCATCGCAGACAGAGAGAAGGATATTTTCTGAATCCTTGTTGGTGATCTTAACGTTGTTTAAGCTGATAACAGCATTTGTGTTTGTTACATGGAACACATGGCCATTTTCACTGGTAAGGCTGCCGCCAGTCATATCAAAAGATGAAGTACCGCTATCTGCATCACCTGACATGGACTGATAGATCATGATAGAGTCAAGGAAAGTAGCGTTTCCATTCATTTTTGTGTTGTTGGCAGTCATATCACAGTCTGTAAGTGTGATAGAGTTCATTCCTTCAATACATACAGCTTCTGATAAGTTTGAAACCAGTGTTGCGTTAGAAACTGTAATATCAGCTGTTGAGTAGATTGAAGGTGAGCCGAGGCCATTTGTTGTATAAGTTCCGCCATCAACAGTAACTGTTCCGCCGCCGCGGTCTGTACGGATAGCTGCAGATGACTGGCCGCTGGTTTCTACTGTAAGATTTGATGCCTTTGTGATTCCGCCACCAGTTGTCATGATACCGCCTGAGCCATCACCCGTTGTAGTGATTGTTGAATCTGAGATGATGACTGTTGTTCCATCTCCTGATGCCCCATTCTGGCCACCATTTCCACCATATGAAAATACACCGTTTGCGCCATCTGCATCAGATGTAATGTTTGCATCTGTAATAGTTGTTGTAGATCCGTCTTTTACAAGGACTGTAGCATTAAGTCCGTAGAAATTGCAGTTGTCGCCTCCGTCAGAATCACCTGTCTTGGTAACTGTTGCATTTGTAATTGTCACATCATCACTTGTTGCAATTAAAAGTGCGCTTTCATCAGCAGTTGTGCTCTCATAGGTCTGACCGTCCTGTGAATCACTGCTTGTGATTTCTACAGCTCCAGAGTAATCTATGTCAGCGCTGCTCATTCCACCGCCGCCAAATCCGCCTCCTGGCGCATCTCCAGGTGCTCCGTCAGGCTTTTCTCCACTAGGTGGCTCCCCTGGGGCTTCCCCGTCAGGAGCTTCTCCATCGGGCTTTTCTGGTGCTTCGGCCTGTTCCTGAGATGATTCCTCCTGTGAGTTTGCGTCTGAAACCACTTCACTACTTACTTCTGTCGCTGTTGTGTTCTGGCTGCAAGCCGAAAGTGACATGCACATAAGTGTTATAGATACGTATGGAATTAGCTTCTTTATTTCGATTCTCTTCATTTTTTACTCCTCGATTCAAAAGGTTTTGTGGATCTTGTTGAATGAAGAATACCAATAGAACCTTAAAATATCCTAAAAACAAAAAACGCGATATGATTTTATAGATTTGCCCGGAAACGATTGTTTGTAGTAAACTGTGATGCAGCAGGCAAAGACATAAAGGGCATGCGCAGAGCATCATCTTCAAGGAAATAAGTAGTTATGACAGATAAAGAATTTTTTACAAAATACGGGCAGAGGTTGAATGATCAGCAGTTAGAGGCAGTGCAGACAGTGGAAGGACCAGTTCTTTTACTGGCGGTTCCAGGAAGCGGCAAGACAACAGTTTTGGTCAATAGGCTTGGTTATATGCTTTATTGTAAGGAAATAGCACCAGAGCACATTTTGACATTAACATACACGGTTGCGGCTACAAGGGATATGGCTGCAAGATTTGAAAAGCTTTTTGGCGGTGAATTTGGCGGAAGGCTTGAATTTCGTACCATAAACGGCATCTGTGCTAAAATTATAGCCCATTATGGAAGACTAATAGGAAAGAGCTCTTTTGAACTGGTTACAGATGAGAAGATCACAGGCAAGATCCTGACTGACATTTATCTTAAGGTGGTAAAAGAGTACCCGACAGAGAGTGATATTAAGGCTATCCGCACGCTTATAACCTACTGTAAGAACATGTGCCTTACAGAAAAAGAGATAAAAGATTTAGGAAAAGAGCAGGGAATTGATCTTAATAAGATATATGAGTTATATAACAATGAGCTTAAGCTAAGAAGCCTCATGGACTACGATGATCAGATGATCTACGCTTACAGAATGCTGAAGGGGTCAAAAGATCTTCTTTCTTACTACCAGAACGAATACAGATATATCTGCGTTGATGAAGCCCAGGATACTTCCAAGATCCAGCACATGATAATTGCTCTTCTATCAGGAAGGAATGGGAATCTTTTTATGGTAGGCGACGAGGATCAGAGTATTTACGGATTCCGTGCGGCATATCCTGATGCGCTACTAAACTTTGAAAAAGAGCATTCAGGCGCCAAGGTCCTTGTAATGGACAAGAACTACAGGTCCAATGCCAAGATTGTTCAGGCGGCAGACTATTTTATCCAGAATAATAAGAGTAGGCATGAGAAGCATATGTGCGCTACTAAGGCACCTGAAAGTGATATCAGACTTGTTTCTATGAGTAGCCGTGAAGCGCAGTACAGCTACCTTCTGAAAGTGGCGCAGGATGTGGACTCCCAGACTGCTGTACTATATAGAGATAATGAAAGTGCCCTTCCTCTTGTGGATATTCTTGAGAGAGAAGGGATATCATATAGGATCAAGAGCGCAGACATGGGCTTTTTTACCCACAGAGTTGTAGTTGATGTGACTAATATGCTGGAGTTTGCACTAAGACCGGCTGATCCAGAGCTTTTCATGAAGATATATTTCAAGTTTCAGACCTATCTTAGGAAGCCAGAGGCTGAATCCATGTGCTATATAGCGGATAATAGCCATTGCGGGATCCTGGATGCGGCTGAACAAATTGACATAAATAAAAGAGTGTTAGGTAATCTGCGCTCTTTGCGCACGCATTTTAAGAATATGGCTACAGAATCTCCATATAAAGCAATAAACAGACTTGATAAGTTTATGGGCTATGGAGAGTATCTAAAAACCAACAATATTGACACCAATAAGCTCTTTATACTGAAAATGCTGGCCAAAAAAGAGGATAGCATAAAGTCCTTCCTTGATAGATTGGAGGAACTGCGACTTATCATATCGGAAAAAGAGCCGGATTATGGCGCAAAATTCATCCTGTCAACAATTCACTCCAGTAAGGGCCTTGAGTACGATAATGTGATACTGATGGATGTTGTGAACGGAGTTTTCCCAAGTAAGGTTGTAAAAAAGGCGGATAAGGCCAGTCCTCAGGATATCAGGGACTTTGAGGAAGAACGCAGAATCTTTTACGTTGGAATGACCAGGGCAAAAGACAGGCTCACAATCTTTAAATATGATGATAAAGGATCTACATTTGTAAAAGAACTAACAGGTAAAGATAAGAAAACAAGCGTTACGCAAAAGCAAAAAAATCCGCCAAAAATCGCGGCTTCGCCGCTTTTTGTTAAACCAGAAGCCAAAAAGACGGCTTCTGGGAATGTGCCTAAGCAGTTAATAATCGGGGAGAGGGTATTTCAAGAAAAATATGGCGCCGGCGTGATCGCTGATGTCAGCTATGATGATGATGAAATTCCCACCAAGTTTACTGTAGAGTTTGACTCTGGCAAGGAGAAGATTTTCGTCTATCCCTTTGCCTTTATTACCGGCATGAAGATATTAGAAGAATCATAATAGTTAGCAATAAAAGACTGTCGTAAATCCGTCAGGGTGTGATAAAATAACCTTTAGAGTTCTGAGGGGGACTTTTTGAAGCGGGGCAGCGTTATGACTAAAGTATTTCTTGTTGAGGACGAGTTTGTTGTTCGTGAGGGGATCAAGAATAATATTGATTGGGAATCGCATGGCTATGACTTTTGTGGAGAGGCCTCTGATGGAGAGGTTGCATACTCCATGATACAGAAGGCTCAGCCTGATATTGTGATAACCGATATCAAAATGCCTTTTATGGACGGCCTTTCACTTAGCCGCCTGATCAAGGCAGAATTTCCATGGATTGAGATAATTCTTTTAACTGGATATGAGGACTTTCAGTTTGCAAGAGAGGCTATTAAAATAGGCGTCTCTTGCTATCTTAGTAAACCCATAAGTGGGGATAATCTTTTAAAGGAAGTTGACACCCTGGCTCAAAGAGCTATGGAAAAGAAGCAGGAGAGAGAAGCAACCAAGCGCTATGAAGCAGAAATGCAGGAAAGGACTGAGCTTGATAAGCAGGAGTTCTTTAGAAACCTGTTAAAAGGCGGCAAGAGCTTCTCAGAATTGGTTGAAGGGGCTAAAAAGCTTGGTATCGATATTTCAGGCCCTTGTTACAATCTTGTTCTTTTAAAGCTCTGGTCAACGAGACATGAATCCTTTGAATATTCCGACAGTGTAATAGAAATTGAAAAGAAAATACGTGAGATAGCGCAGAAATATGGCGCCGTTTACTTTGACCTTAACATCGAGGGCATAGCTCTTTTGTTCAAGGGAGAGTCTGACAAGGTAATAAACGAAGCTATAGCAAAGTGTGTCGATGACATAAAGTCCATGATATCTGAATATAGCCACATCAGGTACTTTGGCGGAGTGGGACAGTGCGCAGGCAGGATCACTGAGATTCCTGAGTCCTTTAGATGGGCCAGCAGAGCCTACGCTCACATCTATCTAACTTCAGATAATGGATTTTTGATGGGATCAGAGGAGGTTCTGCAGCCTGTAAATGAGAACCTGATTTTATCAGCAATCGATCCTAAACATATAGATAGAAAGCACATTAGAGAATTCTTAAGGAGAGGCGACGGCTCAGAAACAGAAGTGTTTCTCATGGAGTTCTTTAATGGTATGGGGCCTGGCGCCATTAGATCAACTATGCTCAGGCAATATATAGCCATGGACATGTATTTTTGCGTGTCTGACTTTGTTGAGAACGAGCTTGGAGTTTCAAAGAGTGATCTGGGAAGCGAAATGGAGGTTCCCACTCCTGAAATCCTGGCAGATGAGGCAAGGACCAAGGAATATCTTACAGATACTTTGAAAAAGGCCATAGAAATAAGGGACAATAATAATTCCGGCAAGTATCACGACATGATAAAAGAGGCTATATCCTACATCTATCAGCATTATGGCGAGGAAGATCTGTCTCTTAATATCCTTGCAGAACACGTGAATTTTTCTCCTAATCATCTAAGCGCTGTATTTAAGCAGGAAACAGGACAGCCTTTTATAAAATATCTGACGGATTATAGAATGGATCAGGCCAAAGAGCTTCTTAGTACCACCAGCAAAAAGAGCAATGAGATTGCAATGCTCGTGGGCTATAAGGATCCACACTATTTTTCATATTTGTTCAAGAAAACACAGGGACTTACGACAACTCAGTATAGAAGCGGGATGAGCATGGAGGCAGCAAAGTGATTTTTGGTAAAAGAGCTAGAGAACATGAGTCTAAACTGGCCACCAAGATACGTATATCCTATCTTTTGATTCTTTTGCCCAATATCATTTTTATGATATATGTTTTCCATGGGCTCTGGATGACTAACGAAAGATACAAGGATATGCTAAACAGCGTAGTTGCGGCTAGTGAGTTCAGTCTGGATTTTAAAGAGGACTTTGATTATGAGACATATCTTTTGATTGTAGGCAACGTGACCTGGGAAGATTCAAATCTTCCAACGCTTCTACAGGATGCAAGAAAAGTGGTTGATGGTCTTAAGGATTACACGGATACTCATGATAATCAAAAGAGACTTGCCAGTGCGGAGAAATACTTAAATAACCTTGAGACTTATACTGACAGGATCAAAGAAAACCTGGAATATGGTAATAAGTATGAGGCCAATATCACTATTTGGGAGAATGATGTTCAGATAGTGACAGGTCTTTTGCAGGAAACAATCAACGAATATATCTATTATGAGAACAGGCAGCTTCAGGTGACACAAAGCAGAAATAGAGAGCTTTTCAAGAAGACAATTGAAATATCACTCGTTATCTTTGCGGCTATCCTGACAGCCATTGCTCTGATATCTTTCTGGATGCCTAATTGGATCACCAAGCCAATCGAGGATCAGGTCAAGGAGGAGCAGAAACAGCTTAGAAAAGCGGAGTTTGAACTTTTACAGGCCCAGATAAATCCGCACTTTCTATATAATACCCTTGATGCAATTGTCTGGTCTGCGGAAGCTGGCAATCAGAAGCAGGTTGTGAGCATGGTGGGAAGTCTGTCCGAGTTTTTCAGGGCTTCGCTTAACAAGGGAAAAGAGATAGTCACTATCCGCGAGGAACTTCAGCATGTGACAAGTTACCTGGAAATCCAGCAGGTAAGGTATCAGGATATTCTGACTTACGAAATCAATGTGGCCAAGGATATCTATGATTACTGTATTCCCAAGATCACTATTCAGCCAATAGTTGAAAATGCTCTATATCATGGGATAAAGAACAGAAGAGGCGGCGGTAAGATAACAATTACAGGCGTTGAAAACAAAGATGAGCTCACAATTCAGGTACATGATGATGGCGCAGGTATGGATGAAGAGCGCCTTAAGGAAGTCAGGGAAGGAATAATAAAGAATAACCCTGATAAGACTGCTATTTATGGGCTTTATAATGTAAATGAGCGTATAAGGCTTAATTTTGGTGATGAATATGGAATTACGGTTGACAGCAAACTTGGAAAAGGTACCGATGTTGTTATCCATTTGCCGAAAATCTTAACCGATTCCGTAAAAAAATGAAACCATCTTAAAAAATCATAAAAATATCAACTATTTTTGATTTATAATTCCATGTTAATTTTCCTCCTAAAGGCTAAAATTATTCTTAGCTAGGGAATAGGCCCGGCTAGAATACAGTTTTTAGGAGGATTATTTGTTATGATGAAGAAAGTGTTGTCAATTCTTATGGCATCAGCCATGACACTGAGCCTTGTAGCTTGCGGATCACAGGCACCTGCAGCTTCTGGTGAAGGCGCAGCTTCAAATGGACTTATCAAGGTTGGTATTATCAACAACGACCCTAACGAGTCTGGCTATCGTACAGCTAATGACGCTGACCTCAAGGCTAAATTTACAGAGGCAAACGGCTATGATGCTTCTTTTGCCTACAGCTTAAAGAACGACGAGCAGATTCAGGCAGCTCAGAACTTCATTCAGGAAGATGTTGATTATCTTCTTCTTTCAGCAGCAGATACAGCAGGCTGGGATTCAGTTCTTAAGGATGCTCAGAATGCAGGCGTAAAGGTTATTCTTTTTGACCGTACTATTGATGCTGATCCTAGTCTCTATGAGGCTTCAATCGTTTCAGATATGGCTAAGGAAGGCCAGACAGCAGTTGACTGGCTTGCAAGCCAGAACCTTTCTGAGTACAACGTAATCCATATCCAGGGTGTTATGGGTAGTGCTGCTCAGCAGGGACGTAGTGGTGCTCTTGATGCTAAGGCATCTGCAGAAGCTAACTGGAACATCGTTAAGCAGCAGACAGCTGAGTGGAACGCTGAGAAGGCACAGCAGATCGTTCAGTCAGTTATCGATTCTGGCGAAAAGTTCAACGTAATCTATGCTGAGAACGACGATATGGCTAAGGGCGCTGTAGCAGCTCTTGACGCAGCTGGTATCTCACACGGTGTTGGAAAAGACGTTGTTGTTATGGGCTTTGACTGCAACAAGTGGGCACTTGAAGAGCTTCTTGCACAGAACTGGAACTATGATGGACAATGCAATCCTTTCCAGGCTAGCTACATTGATGACATCATCAAGACTCTTGAGAGTGGCGGAACACTTTCACAGAAGACAATCATCATGGACGAGAAGGGCTTCGACGCAACAACAATTACTCAGGACGATGTTGATAACTATGGGATCTAATATGCAGTAAAACGAAAGCGGTGCGGACTCCCCGCACCGCTATTTTTCTAAATGAAATCTAGTTTGCAAAGGGTGGAATTATGGAAGAATCAAGAGTGTTGGAAATGCGGGGCATAAAAAAGGAATTCCCTGGCGTCAAAGCTCTCCAGAATGTGGATTTTTCTTTGAACAAAGGAGAAATACATGCTCTTATGGGCGAAAACGGTGCTGGAAAATCCACGCTTATAAAGGTGCTTACAGGTGTATATCCCAAGGATGGGGGAACTATAAGCCTGCAAGATCACGGGGAAGTTCAGATACATTCGCCTCAGGATGCTCAGAGATTGGGGATCAGTACTGTTTATCAGGAAATTACTCTGTGTCCAAACCTGACGGTGGCAGAAAATATGTTTATCGGTAGAGGCAAGGGAGCTTTTACCAATTGGAAAGAAATGAACGGAGAAGCCGAGCTTCTTCTTAAGAAATTAGACATTCCGGCAACAGCAACAATGCAGCTTGCAAACTGTTCGATCGCGGTTCAGCAGATGGTTGCCATTGCCAGAGCTGTAGATATGGATTGTAAGGTTCTAATCCTTGATGAGCCTACATCTTCACTGGATGAGCAGGAAGTTGAAAAGCTCTTTGGACTTATGAGAGATCTTAAGGACATGGGCGTAGGAATCATCTTTGTTACCCACTTCCTGGATCAGGTTTATGAAGTATGCGACAAGATCACAGTTCTTCGTAACGGTCAGCTTGTTGGAGAATATGAGATCAAGGATCTTCCACGAGTAGAGCTGGTTGCCAAGATGCTGGGAAAAGAGATGGATGACCTCTCAGACATCAAAGGCGAAGGTGGCGCATACGACGGCAAGGACAAGGATTTAATGGTATTTGAGGCAAAACAGCTGCAGAGTGTGGCTGGAATAAAGCCTTTCGATTTCCATATCAAAAAGGGAGAAGTTAACGGATTTACCGGACTTCTCGGTTCCGGACGAAGTGAGTGCGTAAGAGCTATATTTGGCGCTGACAGAGTCATCGGCGGAACAGTAAAGATGCATGGCAAGGAGATCAGGATAGGCAAGCCTAAGGATGCCATGAAGAACGGAATTGCTTATCTTCCGGAGGACAGAAAGAACGATGGTATTATCGGAGATCTTTCCGTAAGGGATAATATTATTCTGGCTTTGCAGGTAATGACCGGTTTCTTCAAGCCATTTAGCAAGGCTCAGGCCAACAAATTTGCTCAGGAATATATTAGTAAGCTGAATATCAAGACTGCTTCTGCAGATACACCTATAAAGTCCTTGTCAGGTGGAAATCAGCAGAAAGTTATTCTGGCAAGATGGCTCCTTATGCATCCTGAGTATCTTATCCTTGATGAGCCTACCAGAGGAATCGACGTAGGAACCAAGGTTGATATCCAGAAGCTTGTTCTGGAACTGGCAAAAGAGGGAATGAGTGTAACCTTCATTTCTTCTGAGACAGATGAAATGCTTAGAACGTGCTCAAGGCTCGTTGTTATGAGAGATAGAAAGGTGGTAGGCGAGCTTTCTGGCGAAGATCTGACCCAGAATAAGATTATGAGCACTATCGCAGGGGAGAGTAAGGTATGAGTAAGCAGAAAAAGAAAATTTGGCCAACAGTGCTTGGCTTTTTAATGCGGGTGGTCAGACACCAGCTCTTTATCCCGCTTTTGGCGGTAGTAATCCTTGTGATAATCAACCTGGTACATGACCCAGCGTTCTTCAAGATCACACCTGGATACAATAACGCAGGTAATTTTATTTTTTCAGGAAGCCTTATAACTATTCTGGACTTCGGTTCAGAACTTGGTATTCTGGCTATAGGTATGACACTTGTTACAGCTGCTTCAGGAGGACAGGATATCTCTGTTGGAGCAACAATTGCCATTGCTGGTTCAGCAATGCTCAGGATCATCTGTGGAGGCGTAGCTCACCCAGAGGAAAATGCACATTCAGTACTTCTTGCATTTTTAGTGGCTTGCCTTGTTGGTATGGCCTGCGGTCTGTTTAACGGTGTTTTGGTAGCTGTCTTCAAAATACAGCCAATGGTAGCTACGTTGATTCTTTTCACAGCTGGAAGATCTATTGCAGCCTGGATCAACCATAATGAGCTTCCAATCGTTCCAGATCCCAAGTTTTCATACTTTGGCGGAGTAATACCTGGAATTCCGATTCCAACTACAGTATTTATCATGCTTGGATGTATGCTTATTATTGCGTTGCTTCTCAAGTTTACCAACCTTGGACTTTATACTCAGTCTGTTGGTATCAATGAGAAGTCAGCAAGACTTAATGGCATTAATCCAGTATTTATCAAGATTTTGGCTTTTGTTATCCTGGGACTTTGCGTTGCAGTTGCTGCTCTCATCAAGGTCAGCAGACTTTCAACCATCAATTACTCTGTTATAGCAAAAGATATAGAGATGGACGCAATTCTTGCGGTTGCCCTTGGTGGTAATGCTCTTTCAGGTGGTAAGTTTAATATGTGGGCTTCAATCCTGGGCGCATACATCATTCAGTTCCTGACAACAACACTTTACAAGCTTGATGTTCCTTCTGAGGAGTTATCAGTTTACAAGGCGCTGGTTGTTATTGCTCTTGTAGTAATCTCAGCTCCAACAGTAAGAGATGGAATTGGAAGATTCTTTAAAAAACTGGCTCCAGCAAGAAAGGAGGCAGCTTAAATGAAAAAGACTAAAGTAGAAAAAGGTAAATTTTTTACAAGGGTAAATGACACAACCTTGCTGCTCACAATCACAATCGTAGTATTCTTTGTAATGTACATTGGAGCAATTGTATTCATGGGAGGAGGTTTTACCAAACCCCAGAGATTCCTTGATATTTTAAATGCCTATTCATCACTTATTATCGTGTCCTGTGGACTTAGTATTGTAATGATAACTGGCGGTATTGATATTTCCGTTGGAGGCGTAATGGCGCTGGTTTCTATGTGCTGCGCTGTATATCTTGATAGTGAGACAGGCGGAAACATCTGGGTATCAATGGCAATTGCTCTGGCTATAGGTCTTGCCTTTGGTGTTGTTCAGGGCTTCCTTGTAGCTTATTTCGATATTCAGCCCTTTATTGTCACGCTGGCGGGAATGTTCTTTGCAAGAGGTATGACTACAAAAGTACATACAGCACCTCATAACGTACAGAATCCTGTTCTTGTAGCGCTGAAAGATACAAAGATTGTTGTACCAGGTCTTGGTGTTTATAACAAAAAAGGTAACTATCTTCCAGCTCAGATTGAAATTGGTGTAATCGTTGCCCTCGTTATTGTGGTAATATTGTTTGTGGTACTTCGCTGGACAAAGCTTGGAAGAAACTTCTACGCAGTAGGTGGAAACAAGCAGAGTGCTCTTATGCTCGGAATAAATGTCAGAAGAACAAAGTTCATGTCTCATGTTATCAGTGGCCTTTTGGCAGGTATCGGCGGATATGTTTACTTCCTTCATGTAGGTTCTGGTTCTGCCAGCCACGCTATGGGGTATGAGATGAATGCGATCGCATCTTCAATCATTGGCGGAACAATGCTTACAGGCGGTGTTGGAAACATTATTGGAACCTTATTTGGTGTTCTCTCTCTTGAGACTATCCAGACAATCGTTTCAACAGCCGGACTTGATGATGCATGGTGGACAGGTATTACAAATGCTGCAATGCTTTGTTTATTCCTGCTGATCCAGAGTGTAGTAATGATCCAGAAGAGAAAAGCCTTGAAGAGTTGAGGGAATAATACTTATATGAAAAAAGTTGCTACTATAGCAATGGCACTGCTCCTGGGCGTGGCTGTAATAGCCAGCTGCGGGAGCAGTACTGTTAGGGAAGATAAGGTAACTGAAGAGATCACGGAGGATAGCGGCCTTATAACTGTTGGATTTTCACAGCTCGGGGCTGAATCTGACTGGAGAAGTGCTAATACTATTTCCATGCAGAGCAGTTTTGTCCCCGAGGAGGGATACTCTCTCATATACAAAAATGGCCAGCAGAAGCAGACCAATCAAATAACAGCTATCAGAACCTTTATCCAGCAGGAAGTGGATTATATTGTCCTGGCACCAGTAACCGAAAGCGGCTGGGATTCTGTTCTCTCTGAGGCAAGAGATGCTGGTATTCCTGTAATTTTAGTGGACAGAAGAGTGGATGTGGCTGATAAATCTCTTTATTCCTGCTGGGTGGGCTCAGACTTTGAGCTTGAGGGCAAGAAGATGGCTGCATGGATAGACAGCTATACAAAGAGTATCAACATGGCTCCTTCTGATGTTCATATCGTGAATATTCAGGGAACAATAGGCTCCACAGCCCAGATTGGAAGGAGCAGAGGCCTTGCTAATGCAGCAAGAGAGCACGGATGGGATCTTATGGCGGAAGTATCCGGTGAATTTACTGAAACCAAGGGCTATGAAGTTATGGCAGCTCTTTTGGAGAGGTTTGACAATATCAATATTGTCTACTGCGAGAACGATAACGAAGCTATAGGCGCAATTGATGCCCTGGAAGAAGCCGGTAAAAAGGTTGGCTCAGACATTAGAAACGGCGAGATCATGGTGGTTTCCTTTGACGGAGTCAACAAGGAGGCTCTCGATTATGCCAAGGATGGTAAGATTTCCTGCATTGCTGAGTGTAATCCTCTGCATGGGCCAAGGGTTAAGGCTCTGGTGGATGCGTTGGTCAAGGGAGAGACCCCTGATAAGTTTAACTATGTAGATGAAAAGCTCTTTAGCTCTAACGAAAAAGTTACTGAAGTGGTGGTAGATGGTGTGACATATAAGGTTCAGGATATTGGAGACTAATTTATCAATATTTTATTTGTAAATTTGATGTAATAGTAGTCATAATATATTTAGGCATTGTGTTAATTCGTAAAGGAGAGTTCTTATGAAGAGGAAAATACTTCTGGCCGACGATACAACATTTATGAGAGAAATGCTTAAATCAGCCCTTGATCCTGAGAAATTTCAGATCGTTGGAGAAGCCACAGACGGAGCTATGGCTGTGGAGTATTATAAAGAGAAAAAGCCGGATCTTATGATCCTGGATATTAATATGCCCAAAATGAATGGCATTGATGCGCTTACAGAGGTCATAAAATATGACTCTAAGGCCAATGTTATCATGTGTTCTGACCAAAAGTACGAGAACATGATAGTTATGGCAATAAAGCGCGGAGCCAAGGACTTTATAATAAAGCCTTTTACATCTTCTGACGTTATCACTGCTGTTAATAAAGTCTTTGACATTGATGATGAGTAATGAATGATTTAATACAATAAAAGAAAAAAGCCTGACTGATCATACAATATCAGCCAGGCTCTTATTTTTCAGATTCCCTAATATGAAATTTGTTAAAAGAATCAGCGAGCGCGTTTGCGCTTCTCTGCAGCTTCTTTTAACTTGTTCTTATCTATCTTGCCTTCTGCGATTGTGTTGGCCATCCAGATTTTTAAAGATTCTACAGTAAGGTCAATCTGGTTGAGCTGCTCCTGTATATTTACAAAATCAGGAAGCTCATCCTCTGAAATCTCGCCGTCAGCAGTAATGTCGATAAGTCTTTCCTTCTGCTTGTCCAATGAATTAAGAGCAGAAAGCATGCCAAGTACAATCTCTGAAAGAGATGAAAGCTTAACCTCAGGAACATTTTCCTGTCCAATCCTGCATTCATGTGTACAGTAGTAGTTGCAAAGTTCAGGTTTCTTGTAGGCAAGAGCCATATCTACAACGTCCTCTGGATAAATGGCAGTCTTGCCAGTCTCCATTTTCTCAAGTCGGCTCTCACTTATAGTTCCAATAAGTTCACTGGCCTGTGCTCTGGTAAGTCCAGCCGCTTCACGGCTCTCGAAATAGATGTTCTTGTTCTCCCTGATCGATCTTTTTCCCATAGCTTAGAAATATTTCCTTTCCCGATAAATACCCCTTATAACAAACACCTATATCTTATCCTATTTTGTACCAAAAATGAAGTATTAATGGATAGATTTAGACCGCAACTAGTGTGTATAATAGTTCTGATATATATATTCCAAAGAGAGGAACAAGATATGATCACAAGAAATCTACATGATAACTGGACTATGCGCAGAATGGACCAGGATAACTGGTACAAAGCTACTGTGCCAGGAACCGTCTATACAGATCTTATGAATAATGGATTGATGGAAGATCCCTATTATAGAGATAATGAGGACAAGGCCCTTGCACTTATGGAATACGACTATGAGTACAAGATGAGCTTTACCCTTGAGGAAGCAGATGAACTCTTTTTATGCAGCCAGGTGCTTCTTCGTTTTGAGATGCTTGATACAATTGCAGACGTCTATTTTAACGGCGTTTTATTAGGAAACCCATGCAATATGCATAGAACATATGAATATGCCGTAAAAGAGCTTTTAAAGGCTGAAAATGACCTTAGGATTGTATTTCATTCTCCTAACAAATTTATAAGAGAAGAATTCAAGAAAGACCCTGTTCTGGGCTCAGAAGATTGTTCTAAGGGCTTCCCTAAGATCCGCAAGGCTCATTATATGTTCGGATGGGATTGGGGCCCAAGGATTCCTGATGCAGGAATAATGCGCCCAGTGTCACTTGTAGGAATTAACGAGACAAGATTTGAATCCTTCTATGTCAGACAGGATCATCATAATGGATGTGTTACACTGTCATTTGATGCCAGAAATGAAGGAAATTATAATTATATAACAACTGTTACTGTAACAGATCCCCAGGGCAAGGTTATTGCTGATGAGATCAATTCCAACGAGACAGTAGAGCTTATAACACCTCAGCTCTGGTGGCCAAATGGCTATGGAGAACAGCCTCTTTACACTGTTAAGGCTAGTCTTCGAAATGCAAAGGGCGATGTCCTTGATGTCTGGGAAAAGAGAATTGGTCTAAGGACAATGACTATCTCCAGGGAGAAGGACGAGTATGGTGAAGAGTTCTGCCATGTTGTAAATGGAGTCAAGATATTTGCCATGGGAGCAGATT
The DNA here is from genome assembly GCF_000424505.1 of Butyrivibrio sp. XBB1001. NCBI lineage: Bacteria > Bacillati > Bacillota > Clostridia > Lachnospirales > Lachnospiraceae > Butyrivibrio > Butyrivibrio sp. XBB1001. The sequence continues at coordinate 99,154 of NZ_AUKA01000014.1, forward strand.
ATATCCCTCAGGACAATATCCTTAGCAGAGTTAATAAAGAAAGAACCAGGACACTTCTTACTCACTGCAAAAATTCTCACTTTAACTGCATAAGAGTTTGGGGCGGTGGATATTATCCAGAGGATGAATTCTATGATATCTGCGATGAGCTGGGCCTTGTTGTGTGGCAGGATCTTATGTTTGCCTGCGCTGTATACAGACTGTCAGAGGATTTTGAAGAGAATATCATAGCAGAGGTCATTGATAATGTGAGAAGACTTCGTCATCATGCAAGTCTGGGACTATGGTGTGGTAACAATGAGATGGAATTATTTGTAGGCCAGGAGCATTGGGGAGCGAAATTTACCTTAAAGTCAGACTACGTCAAGATGTATGAATATCTTTTCCCTAAGCTTCTGAAAAAGGAGGATCCGCAGACCTATTACTGGCCAGCAAGCCCTTCATCTGGTGGAGGATTTGATAATCCTAATGATGAGAATAGGGGAGATGCCCACTATTGGGAGGTTTGGCATGGTAATCAGCCATTTACAGCTTATCGCCAGTTCCATTTCAGATATCTCTCTGAGTTTGGATTCCAGTCTTTCCCAGCTGTAAAGACTATTGAAACCTTCACAGAACCTGAGGATAGAAATATCTTTTCCTACGTGATGGAGAAACATCAGAGAAATAGCGCTGCTAACGGCAAGATCATGAACTATATGAGCCAGACATATCTTTATCCTGAGAGTCTTGATGAGCTTGTCTATTATTCACAGCTTTTGCAGGCAGATGCTATCAGATATGGGGTTGAACATTTTAGAAGAAACAGGGGAAGATGCATGGGCACAGTATATTGGCAGCTCAATGACTGTTGGCCTGTAGCTTCCTGGGCATCAATAGATTATGAGGGCAGATGGAAGGCACTTCAGTACTATGCTAAGAGGTTCTTTGCGCCAGTACTTATTTCCTGTGAGGAAAGAGGTTATCTTGATCAGAGAGTATCTGTCAACGATGATGCGGATCCTATTGTTAAATCTATTAAACTAAATGTCCAAAATGAAACCATGGATGGAAAGGATCTTGAGGTCAGATGGCAGCTCAGAGATTCAAAAGCAGCTGTTATCGAAGAAGGTAAAAAAGAGCTCTATGCTGCGGCTCTTTCTACAAACTGGCTTGATGAAATAAACATGGATCAGGCTGACCTTCATGAAAATTATGTAAGCTATCAGTTGCTCGAAGATGGCAATGTCATCTCTGAGGGAACTGTGCTCTTTTGCCCACCCAAGCACTTTAAGTTTGCTGATCCGCACCTTAAGGCAAGGCTTGAAGGAGATGAAATCGTCATCTCTTCAGATGCTTATGCAAAGAGCGTTGAAATTCGCAATGGCAATGATGATCTTTTGCTCTCAGATAACTATTTTGACCTTAATGCGTCTGAGAAGAGAATCAAGATAATAAGCGGAGAAGTTGACGTGTTAAGGGTTAGGTCAGTAGGCATCTGAACCCTAGAAATATTATAAAAATTTAACGTTTTGCCGTACTTATATATGATAAAATTTTCCTGTGAAAGGAGATTTTGGTATGGCAGATAGCAGATCAGACTTAATCAATCAGCTTGCGGCCAGTATGGGCGCTGGAGATTACGCTAAAACCAGATTTGAGGAGTCAAGATACGATCCTGAGACTGGTACTTTATATTGTGACGGATATGTTATTTCAAAATCAGTCATCGACGAAGCAATCCAGCATTTTAAGCTGATGCAGAGTAAATGCGACATGAGTGATCCAGCATCAAGGCATATGGCGCTTATATATAAAACAGCTCTTGAAGGTATAAAGAAGCTTCGAGAGGCAGACAAAAAAGAATGAGCGAATATAAGTGGTAAAGCATACGAAATAATGATATGATTAATGTGTTACACATAGTCTAGGACCTAAAAATGGGGAGGTACGCATAATGCAGAACTACGAAAAGGTTCAGTACTCAGGACACAGTGATGTTATTTTAAGGATTACACCAGGACATTTTGTAACACCACATTCTCATGTTAATTACTATATGGACCTGTGCGATACCAAGGCCAGAATGAAGGAAGCCAGGGCAACAGGTGAAGCGCTGGCTGAGATGTATCTGGCATCAGAAGTTATAGATACTATCTTGTGCCTTAACGGAATGGAAGTTGTTGGCGCTTATCTTGCTAACAAGCTTACCCAGGCAGGGATAATTTCTATGAATTCCCATAAGACCATGTATATTACCCAGCCGGAGACTAATGTTAATGGCCAGATGATGTTCAGAGAGAATAACAAGCACATGATAGATGGTAAAAAGGTGCTGATCCTTACAGACTCTATAACGACTGGAGGAACTCTTAAGACGGCTCTTGATTCCATTAGATTTTATAAGGGAGAACCAGCAGGTATCTCCGCTGTATTCTCAATTGCAACACAGATAGAGAACGTAGCAATCAGATCGCTGTTTTCATTGCGTGATTTTCCTGATTATGCTAGTTACAGCCACGATAACTGCCCACTTTGCAAGGCAGGAACTCCTGTAGATGCGATCTGCAATGGATACGGCTATTCAACAGTTTGATAGTTTTTTCAGGAAGCTCCCTTTTTTTGGGGAGCTTCTTTTTTCGCGTATCTACAGAAATAAGCGTAGATTATTTGCTGTATTTAAAGTATATTTACATGGTGAGCCATTATATAGTAACGTGAACAATCGGTGTAAGACCAAACAAAAAAACAGACTTCATATATCCTAAATCTGTCCTTTTGTTTGGGCTTCAGACCGATTTTCATCAGAGTGAACTAAGTCGCGTCCGGGGGGCTGTGGAATTTCAATCTGCCACCATCTATATAAATCTTATCATTGTTTCCGGCTAAAGGACATCAGTCATTCTCAAATACAGTCTTTATTCCACGCAAAATAAGCCTTCGTGAAAAGGCTTGTCTATCGATATGAGATCCATTTATTCAACAAAGCATATATCTGCCGTCCAAGCGAAAAGTGATGAGAGGTTCACCACATTTGGAACATTTGCAAATGTCATGGTTGTAAAGAATCTTGATTTTTTCAGCAGTTGTCTTACCTCTGAGCCTGGAAAGATACTGCTCGCATCCAAGAAGATTCCTGCATAGAGTCATTTTCTGTGCTTTGCATCTGCAGGCAAGTAACCCATAGTAGCGTATTCTTACAAATCCTTTAGGAAGTATGTGCAGAAGAAAGCGAGACACAAACTTTTCTCCTGAGATAGTCATAGGCCTGTACTTGCCATCTACACGGTAGTCCTTTGCCGCGAAGGTTACATTCTCAGAATCTATACTTAGAATTCGACTGTTGCTTATAGCAATTCTGTGAGTATATTTACCCAGGTATTTAAAGACTTCCTGTGCTCCTTTGAATGTTCGCTTGGAATAAACAACCCAATCCATGGCGTAGAGCTTATCAAGTAGACTTTTGAACTCATAGGTATTCCTTAGCTTTTCAGCTCCACCGGTATAAGATAGCTTCTTGGACTCATAAAGGTATTTAAGTTCTTCTAGATAGTATCTTTTGAAGACAGCTGACATAACCTTAACTGGCAAGAAGAATTTATTTCCTTTGTCCTTCCAATGATTCTTGGCATCAAGTCCACCACCCAGAACTATCGTATGAATATGCGGATGATAATTAAGCTTGGATCCCCATGTGTGAAGAATACAGATGTAGCCTATCTTTGCGCCAAAATGTTTGGTATCTTTGGAAAGCTCGGACAGAGTCTTATTAGTTGCATGGTAGAGTGCATCATAAAGAAGCTTCTGATTGGAGTAGATCAAAGGATACAAAAGCCCCGGCACAGTAAATACAGTATGGAAGTACGGCGCATCCAGTACATCTTCACGTCGAAGGTCTATCCACTCATCAACTTCCATTGCCTGGCACATGGGGCAGTGCCTGTTCTTGCAGGAGTTGTAATGTATAAACTTTGAATGACAGGATTCACACTCACTTACATGCGCACCCATTTCTGCAGTGCGGCAGGATCTTATACACTGGATTGCTCTGAATTGCTCATCAGAAAATGATCTGTCAGCGACCATAGGCAGGAACTGCTCAAATACATCCTGTATGGTCACGTTATTCATCCCCTTTGCCCTCATTGTCTTTTGAAGCATCTTCCTCTATTGGAAGATCAAAAGGACTCTTGACTCCCATAATTGCTTTATTCGTCACATGAACGTAAATGGCAGTGGACGAAGGAGATTTGTGTCCTAGCAGAGTCTGTACATACTCTCTGGGCGTTTCATTTTCTATAAGATGTGTAGCAAAAGAATGGCGTAGGATATGAGGGTGTACATCAATCCCTGCTTCTGCACCAATTCTTTTTAGCATGATCTCGATACCGCCTGTTTTCAAAGGCTTATGAGGCTTGCGAAGAGTAACAAATAGAGTGTCTCTTTCCTCCGGGCATTCATGCCAGTATTGCTTTAGAAGTTCAAGCGTCCGTTCTGAAAGAATGCTCCAATGATCACCATGATTTTTGCTGTTACGGACATGAATCTGCATAGTGGACATATATATATCACCAGGAGCAAGCTTCACAACTTCACCTACCCTTAATCCAGATGAATAGATCAATGCAATGATTGCTTTGTTTCGGGTGTTTTTGGCTGTATTTACAAGCTTTTCTATTTCAGAGCGGGTTAAGACTTGTGGGAGAGTCCATTCCAGCTTCATGCGTGGAACAATGTCGTGGTTCCATGGCTGATGGAGTATATGCTTATAAAAAAATGTGAGCGCAGAATTAATACCATTGCAATATCCCGTCGTTTTCCCATCCTTACGTTTCTCCAGTATATAGTCGCGGGCATTGTAAATAGTCAGCTCATCAATGTTTTCGCAATCATTCCATGCGATAAATTTGCTGATATGATACTCATATATACTGCAGGTTCGCGGTGATAAGTTTCTGATAAAGCACTCCTCTTTGAGTTGCTTTCTAATTTCGTTATTCATTAAAAATCCTCCAGAATTAAATATTTTCAGTGATAAAAAACATTCTTCCGGAGGAGGGCGGACTCTCAGCAGTAAAGAGTTGTGAAGAAATACAGAAAATGTTAATCTTTTCATAGGCGGAAGTAGTGGTTTTGTTTTGGTGTGGTAACTTAAACAATACTCCTTTTAGGAGTCACTATCTACCGCCTTTCTAAAAGTAAAAACGCTGCGCACAGCCTTGGCAGGCCGTCGCGCAGCGACTTAGTTC
>NZ_AUKA01000015.1:0-94412 GCF_000424505.1 Butyrivibrio sp. XBB1001
AAACGCTAGATAATTATCGATAATAGCAAATGGCAATAAATAGATTGGCAAAAGTGCAAATTCGAGTTTGTCGGGCTGAAGTTGGCGTGTTATATACGAAGATAATTAAATTAGTATTTACGCGTGCTTATAGCATTGTATATAATATCTTTGTTGTGATAATCTGGATAAACAGATGTCGCATAGGAGGTAATCATGAGAATGCGAGATAACTACTCGGTGCAGTTTTTTGCTAACAGCAGGTTGTACCGAGGTTAATAAGAGTTATTTGCTGTCACATACTGCACCGAACAAATAATGAAGAACAGATTTTTATTTGAAAAGGAGCAGATATGAATACAGATAGAATAAGTGAATTAAGAAAAGAGTGGGAAGCAGAGGAAAAGGTTGCACACATACATGGTTGGGACTTTTCTCATATTCATGATAGATATGAAGAAGAGGATGACCTCCCATGGGACTACAAAAAGATAATTGAAGAGTTTCTTCTTCCTGATATGAAACTGTTGGATTTTGATACAGGTGGTGGCGAGTTTTTATTATCTTTGAAGCACCCATACAAGAACACTGCAGCTACTGAAGGATATGCCCCTAATGTTGAATTGTGTAAAGAGGTTCTCTTACCCTTGGGGATTGATTTCAGACCTTGCGATGATGAGTCTAATATCCCTTTTGCTGACAGCTCTTTTGACATAATGATAAACAGGCATGGAAGCTTTGATCCTGTGGAAGCACATAGACTTCTTAAGCCGGAAGGGCTTTTTATTACACAGCAGGTAGGAGGCAAGAATGACAGAGATCTTGTTGAGATGGTTCTACCGGATGTACCTGCACCTTTCCCCGAACTTGTATTATCAATTCAGAGAAAGAAGTTTGAAGAAGCAGGCTTTGAGATAATAAGGGCTGAAGAAGTTTTTAAACCAATCAGGTTCTACGATGTTGGTGCATTTGTATGGTTTGCGCATATTATTGAATGGGAATTTCCGGGATTCTCTGCTGAAAAATGCTTTGATAAATTACTTGAAATGCAGGAAGTAATTGACAAGAATGGTTATGTAGAAGGTACTATTCACAGATACCTTATAGTGGCAAAGAAAAAAGGCTGATAATGATGAAGCGGTAAGTATAGACTTGCCGCTCTTTTTAAAGGAGCGATAGAGTATGAATATAACAGATTTGCACAAGAAGTTATATGAGTTACAGGATTTGAAGTATCGTGATATGCAGATAAAGATAATTCCGAACATAGATCCGGAGTCAGTAATCGGTGTAAGAACTCCTGAACTTAAGGCTATGGCAAAAGAAATGCTTAAAGCCGGAGATTATATGGCCTTTCTTGGAGACCTTCCCCATAAGTACTTTGAAGAAAATCAGTTACATGCTTTTATCATCTCTGGCATAAAGGACATGGATGTATGTATGGAAGAACTTGAGAAGTTCTTGCCATATGTGGATAACTGGGCTACGTGCGACCAAATGTCCCCTAAGATTTTTAAAAAACACAGAGAAATACTTCTGATACACATAAAAAAGTGGATAACTTCCGGGAAGACATATTCTGTGAGGTTCGGAGTTGGAATGCTGATGGAACACTTTTTGGATGAGGATTATGATCCAAAGTACCCAGAGATGGTCGCTAAGCTAAGAAGCAAAGAGTATTACGTTAACATGATGATAGCATGGTATTTTGCAACTGCGCTGGCCAAGCAATACGAAAGCATCCTACCGTATATAGAAGGAAAACAACTCGATGACTGGACTCATAATAAAGCCATCCAGAAAAGCGTAGAGAGTAGGAGAATTACAGAGGAACAAAAGACATATCTAAAGTCCCTAAAAGTGAGGAAGGCCTAAATTGTATTTGCAATTTTGTGTTTTGTGATATATCTTTTTAAACTTTTATGATATTCTATTTCCTAAAGGTCAGCGGACTGGGGAAAAGAGCTGACAGAAAGAGGGAGTAGTATGAAAGGTTTTAAGGGGTTTTTAAAGAAAAAAGACATTGAGATTTCGTTAAAGAGATACGGGATCGATGCGCTTGGAGCAATGGCGCAGGGACTATTTTGTTCATTGCTCATTGGAACTATCATCAACACAATTGGTAAGCAGTTTAATATTCAGTTTCTGATGAAGACTGTGGCAACAGTAGCTGGCGTAGACTATACAGTTGGCGGGCTTGCTACCGCTATGAGCGGACCAGCAATGGCACTTGCAATTGGCTATGCGCTTCACTGTCCGCCACTAGTTCTTTTCTCAATGATCACAGTTGGATTTGCAGCTAACACACTTGGTGGAGCAGGCGGCCCTCTGGCAGTCTTATTTGTAGCAATCATTGCTGCAGAGTTTGGTAAGGCGGTTTCCAAGGAAACAAAAGTAGATATCCTGGTTACACCACTTGTAACTATTGCAGTTGGTGTGTTTTTCTCATGGCTGATAGCACCACCACTTGGAACTGCTGCTATGTGGATTGGTAATGTCATCATGTGGGCTACAGAGCTTCAGCCATTCCTTATGGGTATTGCTGTATCTGTTCTTGTAGGTATGGCTCTCACACTTCCTATCTCATCGGCAGCTATATGCAGTGCATTTGGACTTGTAGGACTTGCAGGTGGTGCTGCTGTTGCCGGATGCTGTGCACAGATGATCGGATTTGCTGTTATATCTTTCAAAGAGAATAAATGGGGCGGCCTTGTATCACAGGGAATCGGAACATCAATGCTTCAGATGCCTAATATTATTAAGAATCCTAGAGTATGGATAGCTCCAACACTTGCTTCTGCAATTACAGGTCCTCTTGCAACCTGTGTGTTCAAGCTTCGTATGAACGGCCCTGCAGTATCATCAGGAATGGGAACTTGTGGACTTGTTGGCCAGATTGGTGTATATACAGGTTGGGTTTCAGATATTGCAAGCGGAAGCAAGGCAGCAATTACAGCCTTTGATTGGGTTGGACTTATTCTTATTTCCTTTGTTCTTCCAGCAGTTCTTTCTCTTGTGATCCATGCAGGAGTAAAGAAACTTGGATGGGTAAAAGAGGGAGATCTGAAGCTCCAGTAATGGTCTAAACTTCTACTGTTATCTATTTAATAATGGAATTTATATTTATGAATTTGAGTGCAAGTAGTGAAAAAATGATATATGTAACGATAGCCATAGTTGCGGTTGTCCTGCTGGTATTGGCTATTCTGGCAATTATAAAACACATTAAAAATCGTCCTCTTCCAATGGATGAAATGGAGGGCCATGATTTTGAGTACTACTGTGCTGATATTTTAAAGGCCCATGGATTTTTGGATGTGGAAGTCACCAAGGGAAGCGGAGACTTCGGCGCTGATATTCTGGCTGAAAAGGATGGTGTCACCTATGCTGTTCAGTGTAAGTGCTATGACAAGCCAATTGGCGTAAAGGCTGTTCAGGAAGTGTATGCGGGAAAGGCGTATTACGACCGTATGGTCGGTGTAGTCATGACCAATCAGTATTTCACACAGCCCGCAGTTGACCTGGCACAGAAGCTGAATGTAATGCTGTGGGACAGAGGATATGTTGATGCCATGACGGATGAGGATGTTAAGGCAAGACACAAGTTTCAGCATTGAGAAGTGCTAACGAATACTATTTCGGGAATAAAAACTATGATAGTTAGAATAGAAGATGATTTTGATCTTAGGAAAATTGCAGACAGCGGTCAGTGCTTTAGGTTTAACGAATGTGGCGACGGCTACAGCGTTGTAGCTGGTGACAAGTATGTTTTTGTCAGAAAGGCTACTTCTGATGACGACAAAACAGGCGAAACTTTTGAGTTTGACTGCTCTAAAGAGGAGTTCGACACTTTCTGGAAGAACTACTTTGACCTAGACACAAACTATCGCAGGATTCGCGGATTGATAGATGCTAGAGAGGATGAGTATCTTTACTATGCATCTGAGTATGGAACAGGAATCAGAATCCTTCGTCAGGATCCATGGGAGATGCTTATTTCTTTTATCATTTCCCAGAGAAAAAATATCCCAGCCATCAAGGCTTCCATTGAGAAAATCTGTGAGGCAGCAGGCAGGAAGATTGCCACAGACAAAGAAGGGAAAGATGTTTATTCTTTTCCTACACCAGAGGAACTTTCAGCACTTTCAATAGAGCAGCTGTCTGCCTGCAGTCTGGGCTACAGAGATAAATATGTTAAGCAGGCTGCAATGGACGTGGCTAGCGGCGCAGTTAAACTTGATGAGTGGGATAACCTCGATGATGCAGGGCTTATGGAAAAACTCCTTGGTCTTTATGGCGTTGGAGTCAAGGTTGCAAACTGCGAGATACTATTTGGCTATCACAGACTTGATGCTTTTCCCAAGGATGTGTGGATAAATAAGGTGTTAGATATGAAATATCCACAGGGATTTTTGTTCGACAAATACAAGCCTTATAACGGAGTAATGCAGCAGTACCTTTTCTTTTACTCCAGAAGTGAAGGAATGAAAGACTAATAAAGAGTTAGATTTATATAGGAGCGTAGAAGGGTAGAACTTTCTACGCTCCTTTGATTGTTGCGTGGGACCGCAAAGAATCACCAGGAATAGCGCAGAGGTTGGTCAAATTTGTACATATACAACTTGCTAAAATTGTACATATTACTTATTGACGGTGGTTATAGAAAAATATTAAGATGATACCGTGTTGGCGGTGGATTTGGTGCTACTTTGGAAACAAAATACAACTTACATAGATGTAGACAACTTTGCGGGCCCAATCACCAATCAATACAATTAAGAGTTAAATTAATAAGGGTAAATAATCAAACCTTGAGGTAATAGAATTGTCCAAGTATCAAAAAGTAATAGACTGGTTAAATAAATGCATAGATGAAGAAAGTCTTAAGCCAGGAGATAAGATTCCATCGGAGAATGTGCTATGTGAGCAGTTTGGCCTTAGCAGGCAGACTATAAGGCATGCCATTTCCAAGTTGTCAGAAGATGGACTTTTAGAGAGCAGGCGTGGCAGTGGAACCTATGTATCTGATCAGCACGCTGAGGATGGGAATAAATCAGTTGTGGCAGTAGTTACAACTTATGTTGATGACTACATTTTCCCCAGCACCATAAGAGGAATAGAGAGTACATTAAGTGCCAAGGGTTACTCGATGCAGCTGTCTTTTACCAACAATACAACTGGAAGAGAGCAGGAAATTCTGACAGATCTTCTTGAGAGGGATGATGTGGCAGGCGTCATAATGGAGCCTGTTAAGAGCGCCCTTCCTAATCCCAATATGGAACTATACAGGAAACTTCAGGATAAGGGCATGAAGATTCTTTTCCTAAACAGCTTTTATCCGGAACTGCCATTTCCACATGTTTCTATAAATGATGAGGAATGCGCCTACAGAGCGGTAAAGGCCCTTGTTGAGGCAGGTCACAAGAGTATTGGCTGTGTACTTAAGCTCGACGATGGACAGGGAAGAGAGAGATACCGCGGATATCTGAGGGCTATGAACGAATGCGGTTTGTCTTTTACCTATGATCATGTGAACTGGATTGACACCATTGATATCAAGGATGGGAAAAGAGCTCTGTTAAGGGTAAAAGAAAGGCTATCCGGCTGCACTGCAGTCTTTTGCTACAACGATCTGGTGGCGGGGATGTTAATGCAGATGCTGATAGATGGCGGCATGAAGCTTCCGAGGGATATGTCGGTAATTGGTATGGATGATTCTGATATGGCCAAGATAGGCATTGGAGGTATCACCATTTCTTCGATTCCTCATCCCAAGGCAAGACTTGGGGAGAAGGCAGCCCAGAATATGATAAGGCTTATACACAGCACTGGTAATTTTACCAATGCAACGTATGAGTTTGCGGAAAATGTGATCCTTAGAGGATCTGTGACAACAGTCAAGTAAGCAATCGACTTTACATAATAAATTTAACTACATAGAAAAAAGGAGAAAAGGTATGGGAGACGTAAAAAGCTTAATTGCAGAGGGAAAAACACTTCTTGGTATTGAATTTGGTTCAACAAGAATAAAGGCAGTGCTTACAGATTATGAGTACAATCCAATCGCTTCAGGTTCACATTCCTGGGAGAACAGGCTGGATAATGGAATCTGGACATATACACTTGATGATATCTGGACAGGCCTTCAGGACTGCTACAAGAAGCTGGCTGAAGATGTTGAGAAACAGTATGGAGAGAAACTTGTTAAGATTGGTGCCATGGGCTTTTCAGCTATGATGCACGGCTATATGGCATTTGACAAGGATGGGGAGCTTCTTGTTCCATTCAGAACCTGGAGAAATACAATCACAGAGAAGGCTTCAGACGAGCTTACAGAGCTCTTTGGATATCACATTCCACAGAGATGGTCAATTGCACATCTCTATCAGGCAATCTTAAACGGTGAGGAGCACATTTCAAAGATCGATTTCTTTACAACACTTGCAGGTTACATTCACTGGCAGCTTACAGGAGAGAAGGTCCTTGGTGTAGGCGATGCTTCAGGTATGTTCCCAATTGATTCAAAGACTTGTGACTACAACCAGAAGATGCTTGACCAGTTCGATGAACTTATCGCAGGTAAGAACCTTGGATGGAAGATAAGAGATATCCTTCCTAAGTCTCTTCCAGCAGGCGCAGCAGCAGGCACACTTTCTGCAGAGGGTGCAAAAAAGCTTGATCCTACAGGAATTCTTTTATCTGGAATCCCAGTATGTCCTCCAGAGGGTGATGCTGGAACTGGTATGGTTGCAACAAACTCTGTTGGTGTTAGAACAGGTAATATCTCAGCTGGAACATCAGTATTTTCAATGGTTGTTTTGGAGCACAGCCTTTCAAAGGCTTATCCTGAGCTTGACCTTGTAACAACTCCAAGCGGAGAAGAGGTTGCTATGGTGCACTGCAACAACTGTACTTCAGACCTTAATGCCTGGGTTGGACTTTTCAGAGAGTTTGCTGGTGCTATTGGTCAGGATATTGATGACGACACACTTTATGGAACACTTTATAGAAAGGCTATGGAAGGCGACGCAGACTGCGGCGGACTTCTTGCATACAACTATTTCTCAGGCGAGAGTATTACAGGCTTTAATGAAGGAAGACCTCTTTTTGTAAGAAGACCAGATGATAAGTTTAATCTTGCAAACTTCATGAGAACACATCTCTACACTGCACTTGGTGCACTTAAGGCTGGTAACGACATTCTTATGAAGGAAGAAAATGTTAAGGCTGATTTTTTCTTTGGCCAGGGCGGATTCTTCAAGATCAGAGGTGTTGGTGACAGAGTAATGGCAGCAGCCCTTAATACACCAATCAAGCTTATGGAGACAGCAGGAGAAGGCGGCCCTTGGGGACAGGCTATCCTTGCAGGATTCATGCTTCAGAAGGCAGAGGGCGAGACTCTTGAGAAGTTCCTGAATGAAAAGGTATTTAAGTCAGGCAAGGTTGAAACCTTTGAGCCTGTTGCAGAAGATGCAAAGGGATTTGATGAGTTCATGAAGGATTACAATGCTGGTCTTGCAGTTGAGAGAGCTGCTGTTGATAACCTCAAGTGATCACAAAAGAAAAAATATAGTCAATGATGCGTATCTGTGCCATTGATAACAAGTGGCACAGATATGAGATAAGGAAGATGAAGATATGTTAGAAGAACTTAAGAAAAAAGTATATGAAGCGAATATTCTTTTACCCAAGTATGGCCTTGTTACCTTCACTTGGGGAAATGTCAGCGCAATTGACAGAGAGAGCGGTCTTTTTGTAATAAAGCCAAGTGGTGTTGATTACGAGACAATGACTCCTGATGACATGGTTGTTATGGATCTGAATGGCAACAAGGTTGAAGGAAAGCTCAATCCATCATCAGATACACCTACACATGTTGAAATTTACAAGGCATTTAAAGAGGTTGGCGGTGTTGTCCACACACATTCTTCCTATGCTACAAGCTGGGCACAGGCTGGAAGGAGCATTCCATGCTATGGCACAACTCATGCAGATTATTTCTATGGCGAGATTCCTTGCGTAAGATGTCTTACCAAGGAGGAGATAGAGGATGCCTACGAGGAGAACACTGGACACCTTATTGTTAATGAGTTTGAGCGTATGGGAAAAGATCCAGTGGCTGTACCAGCAGTTCTTTGCAAGAACCATGGAGTATTTAGCTGGGGTAAGGATGCTCACGAAGCAGTTCACAATGCTGTTGTTACAGAAGAAGTTGCCAAGATGGCTTACAGATGCGAGGTTATAAACCCAAGAGTTATGCCTGCACCACAGGAACTTCAGGACAAACATTACTATAGAAAACATGGCGCTAATGCTTATTATGGACAGAAGTAAGCAAAATCAGCATACATTTTTTAGCAATTAATAGAGAACTTTGGGCATTAATTAACATAGACCGCATTTTTTTATTATGGTACATTTTATATGCAGTTAATTAGAAATGCGTAATTAATAACTTCGTGCAGCCTTTGGTTGCAGATAGAAAAAGTGGAGGAATTATGACAAACAAAGAATTGCAGAAGATTGCAAACGAAGTCCGTAAGGGCATTGTCACAGCGGTTCACGCAGCAGGTGCTGGTCACCCAGGCGGATCACTGTCAGCAGCAGATATTTTCACATATCTGTATTTTGAGGAGATGAATGTTGATCCACAGGATCCCAAGAATCCTGATCGTGATCGCTTCGTTCTTTCTAAGGGACATACAGCACCAGGCCTTTACTCTGTAATGGCACAGAAGGGATACTTCCCAGTAGAGGAGCTTACAACACTCCGTAAGCTTGGAAGCAGACTTCAGGGACATCCAAGTATGCAGTATCTTCCTGGCCTTGACATGAGCAGCGGATCTCTCGGACAGGGAATTTCAGTTGCATGTGGTATGGCTCTTTCTGCAAAGCTTAACAATAAAGACTACAGAACTTACACACTTCTTGGTGATGGTGAGATTGAGGAAGGACAGGTTTGGGAGGCAGCTATGTTCGCTGGATTCCGTAAGCTTGATAACCTCGTTGTTATTGTTGATAACAACGGCCTTCAGATTGACGGACCTGTTGATCAGGTTTGCTCACCATATCCTATCGACAAGAAGTTTGAGGCATTTAATTTCCATGTGATCAATGTTGATGCTCATGACTTTGACGCCCTCAGAGCTGCCTTCAAGGAAGCAAGGCAGACCAAGGGTCAGCCTACTGCAATCATTGCTCATAGCTTGAAGGGTAAGGGCGTATCCTTCATGGAGGGCCAGGTTTCATGGCACGGTGTAGCACCTAATGATGAAGAGTATGCAAGGGCTATGGACGATCTTAACAAGATCGGCGCAGCTTTAGAGGCTTGAGGAGGTAAACATGAGCGAAGTTAAGAAGATTGCTACTAGAGATAGCTACGGAAAAGAACTTATAGAGCTTGCAAAGGTTAATGACAAGGTTGTTGTCCTTGATGCTGACCTTGCAGCAGCAACAAGAACTGGCTGGTTCAAAAAGGAATTCCCAGATCGTCACATCGATTGCGGTATCGCAGAGTGTAACATGATGGGCATCGCAGCTGGTCTTGCAACAACAGGCATGATCCCATTCGTAAGCACATTTGCTATGTTTGCTACAGGACGTGCATTTGAGCAGGTACGTAACTCAATCGGTTATCCACACCTCAACGTTAAGATTGGTGGAACACATGCAGGAATCACAGTAGGTGAGGACGGAGCTTCTCATCAGTGTAATGAGGACCTTGCACTTATGCGTACAATTCCTGGAATGGTTGTTATGTGTCCTGCAGATGACATCGAGGCAAGAGCCTGTGTAAGAGCAGCAGCTGAGCACGAAGGCCCTGTATACATCCGTTTCGGACGTGCAGCTTGCCCAGTAGTTAACGACAGACCTGATTATAAGTTTGAACTTGGAAAAGGTACTGTACTTAGAGAGGGTACAGATGTTAGTATTATAGCAACTGGTATCGGAGTAGGTTCTGCTCTTGAAGCTGCTGAGAAGCTTGCAGCTGATGGTATCAGCGCAGAAGTTGTTAACATCTGCACTATCAAGCCTATCGACAGAGAGCTTGTTGTAGCAACTGCCAAGAAGACTGGCAAGGTTGTTACAGTAGAAGAGCATTCTGTAATTGGTGGTCTTGGAAGCGCTGTATGTGATGTTCTCTCAGAGGAATGCCCTACAGTAGTCAAGAAGATCGGTATGCAGGACAGATTTGGTGAATCCGGATCTGCAGCAGCACTTGTTAAGAAGTATGGCCTTGATGGTGATGGTGTTTATGCATCAGTAAAGGAATTTTTGAAATAATGATGAATAATATTCTAAGTCCTTCAATTTTATCAGCTGACTTTAGTATTCTTGGACAGCAGATAAGAGAAGCAGATGAGGCTGGAGCCGAGTATATTCATATCGATGTAATGGATGGCATTTTTGTGCCATCCATTTCCTATGGTATGCCGGTAATCAAGAGTATCAGAAAAACAACAGATAAGGTTTTTGATGTGCACATCATGATCACAGATCCTATCAGATACATTGAGGATTTTGTAAAGTCGGGTGCAGATATCATTACCTTCCATCTGGAGGCAACAGACGATGCCATGGCTGTGATAAACAAGATCCATGACTGTGGCATCAAGGCTGGAATATCAATAAAGCCGGGAACACCTGTAGAAGAGCTTGTTCCATATCTTGATAAGGTGGACATGATCCTTGTTATGACAGTTGAGCCTGGATTTGGTGGCCAGTCTTTTATACCTGAGAGTATTGGCAGAGTTAAAAAAGTCAGGGAGATGCTGGATGAGAGAGGTCTTTTGACAGATATTGAGGTTGATGGTGGTATCTATCCTGAGAACGTTGAAAACGTGATGGATGCTGGTGCCAACGTCATTGTATCTGGCTCAGGCGTCTTTAAAGGTGATGTTGCAGCAAACGTTAAAAAGTTTATAAACATATTTCAGAATCGTTGACTGAGATTTTTTATTGGAATATACTTGTCGTAAGAGATGGGGGCTCATGTGGGATACACATGAGCTTTTCTGTTTCTTTTTTACCAGATGATGATTGTTTGATTGCCCAGGAAGGATGAACATGAGAAAAAGAATTCCCGTACTAGTTGCAGGTTTTGTTTCGATTGCCATGATGGCAGCATGTGGTAAGGAAAAAACGGAAGAGTATTCAATTGAATATGGAACAGCAGCTGTAACAGATGTTTCACAACCAGATGTTGCTGCGATTGAAGCGCCCGAGGAAGCTTTGCCTGGTGAAAAAGACATTGATAAGCTTACTGTCTGCTTTGTGCCATCACATGACCCTGGTGAGACAATTAAATCTACAGAGCCGCTCAAGGGCCTACTTATAAATGAGCTTTCCAAAGAAGGCTATAACGTGAAAAGTGTGGAAATTACGGTTGGTTCAACTTATGAGTCAGTTGGTGAAGCTCTGACGGCAGGCACTGTGGATGTGGGCTTTGTTCCTGCCGGGACTTATGTTATGTATGATGAAGGGTGCGACGTTATTCTCACGGCTACAAGAGATGGCCTTTCACTTGATAGCGAAGACCCAAGAGACTGGAACGAGAATAAGCCGACAGAGAGAACTACAGATCAGTGTACCTATTACAGAGGACTTGTGATTGCGGGGCCTTCTAAGGGTGGACGAAAGATTGCTGAAAAAGTCAACGGAGGACAGGAGATACTATGGGAAGACCTGGATGCTTTAAAATGGAGCATAATGGATTCATCTTCTCCTGCAGGCTTTGTTTATCCTTCACTTTGGATACAGCAGAATTTTAATATGCATATTACAGATGTGACCTATGCAGAGGTTTCGGATAATTATGACACTGCTTTTTCAAGGCTTGCAGCTGGTAAAATAGATATTCTTGTTACCTACGCTGATGCAAGACTTGATCAGGAAGAGAAGTGGAAGGAATCCTATGGCAGGACAGATAGCATTTGGGATGAGACTGATGTCATAGGAGTGACTGCAGGAATCTATAACGATACTGTCTGCGTCAGCAAGACATCTCCGGTAATGACAGATGAGCTAAAAGAGGCAATAACCAATGCCCTAATCAATATTGGAAACACTGATGAGGGAAAAGAAGCAGTATCTATCTACAATCACAAGGGCTACACCAGGGCAAGTTCAGAAGACTACGACTCTGAGAGGGCTGCCCAGAAGATGATGATGTCTATGAATTAACAATTCTCTGTACATAATGGATGGATTATTATAATATATCAGAGGGGAAGATATCGGTAGGGATATCTTCCTTTATTCGTTTTATAGTTAGGAGCAAAGAAATGCGTATTATTTTTACTTCAGATACCCACGGTCATGTTTTTCCTGTTAATTATGCCAAGAACAGTCCGGAGAACTCAGGCCTTTTCTGCCTTGCATCACAGATAAAAAAAGATGCAGATACTCTGGTGCTTGACGGAGGCGATTCACTTCAGGGAACACCACTTATGTCATATTACCTTGAGCACAAAGATGAATATGATTTTCATCCTATGGCTGAGGGATTTAATGAAATGGGCCTTGATTACTACACTCTTGGCAATCATGATTTTAACTTTGGCTATGAAGCTATAGCTGATTATGTTTCCTATATGAAGGCCACACTCATAAGTGCAAACGTAGAGGATTTTGGTGGAAAGCTTGGTATAAAGAAAAATGTTATTCACACCATGCCAGATGGAACAAGAGTTGGCATTACAGCAGCAGTTACAGGCTACGTTAACGTGTGGGAACAGCCTGAGCACCTGACTCTTTTAAAGGTTACTGATCCGGTAGAGGCTTTAAAAGAGCAGTATGAGGAGCTAAAGGGTAAGTGTGATCTTACAGTTGCCATTTACCACGGCGGATTTGAAGAGGACCTTAAGACTGGAGCTCTTTTATCTCAGACCACAGAGAATCAGGCTTGCAAGATAGCAAGGGAGACTGGCTTTGATATCCTCCTTACAGGTCATCAGCATATTGCGGTCCCAAGCGTTGTAATAGAAGGCACTCACGGCGTTCAGCCACCCTCTAATGCGCTTAAATACTGTCTTTTAAATATTGACAAAAAGGAACAGGGCTTTGATATAACATCAGATCTTGTTACACTTGATGCGCCAGATGAGAGATGTCAGAAGATACTTGATGCTCATAGCTTTATGGATGAACTCACAGGCAAGATTCAGGTCTGGCTTGATGAACCAATAGGATGTCTGGAAAAAAAAATTGAACCCGAGGGAAAGCTTGATGCTGCCCTAGGCGGGAGTAAAGTCGCAGCTATCTTCAATCAGGTACAGCTAGACTACACAGGTGCTGACTTTTCCTGCACCAGTCTTGCCAATGATCCGCTGGGACTCAAGAAAGAGATTACCGTAAGAGACGTTCTTGGAATCTATCAGTTTGCCAATACAGTTGAGGTAAAAGAGGTAACAAAGGCGGTCCTTAAGGCAGCACTTGAGAGAAGCGCAGAGTATTTTGATTATGATAAAGAGACAGGCGAAGTTACTGTATCAAAGAAGTTTCTCCAGCCCAAGATTGAGCATTATAACTACGACTACTACGCTGGACTCGAATATGAATTTGACCTTACAAGACCTGTTGGAGACAGAGTTGTGAAGCTTAAAAAGCTTGATGGAACTGAGCTTTCAGATACTGAGACTTATACTCTTGCAACCAGTAACTA
Organism: Butyrivibrio sp. XBB1001; assembly: GCF_000424505.1. NCBI lineage: Bacteria > Bacillati > Bacillota > Clostridia > Lachnospirales > Lachnospiraceae > Butyrivibrio > Butyrivibrio sp. XBB1001. The sequence goes on from NZ_AUKA01000015.1 coordinate 13,643, forward strand.
CAGAGCAACAGGTACTGGCGGATACGAATGCATAGGTAATTGCAAGGTTGCCAGAAGCTACTCCGAAGAAATGCCGGATCTATTGATAAACTTTATCCGCAAGAATACTCCAGTTCCAGAAATACATAATTCAATATTTAAGTGCATTCATTAATTGACTTTTACAGGCACAAAAGGCATACTAATATAGAGTAATTATCGATAAAAGAAGGACGAATATGTATAAGAGATTAGAAAGAAACGACCAGTGCTGGTGTGGAAGTGGCAAGAAGTACAAAAGTTGCCACGCTGCTTTTGATGACAAGCTTATTCATTATGAGCATGAAGGCTTCATCATTCCTGACAGAAGTCTTTTCAAAACTGAGAAGGATATCGAGGGAATCAAGAAAAGTGCAGTTATCAATATGGCTGTCCTTGATGAAGTAGGAGATAAGATCCGTGCCGGTATGTCTACACAGGAAATAGACGATATTGTCAACGATGTGACCAAGAAGATGGGAGGCATCCCAGCGGACTTAGGTTATGAAGGATTCCCAAAGAGCGTTTGCACATCTATTAATGAGCAGGTTTGTCATGGAATTCCTTCCAAGGATATTATTCTGAAAGATGGAGACATCATCAATGTAGACTGTTCTACAATTCTTGATGGCTATTTTTCTGATTCATCACGAATGTTTATGATCGGTGATGTTTCTCCAGAGAAAAAGAGACTTGTTGAGGTTACCAAGGAGTGCATGGAAGCTGGTATCAAGGCAGTTATTCCTTGGACACCAATTGGCGATATGGGACATGCGGTTCATCAGCATGCTCTTAAAAATGGATATACTGTGGTCAAGGAAATCGGCGGTCATGGCTGTGGCAATGAGTTTCACGAGGAGCCTTATGTCAGCCATGTCAGCAGACCTGGAACAGGAATGCTCATGGTTCCTGGGATGGTATTTACTATTGAGCCTATGGTCAACATGGGTAGAGATGAGATCTTTATTGATGAAGAAAATGACTGGACAGTATATACAGCAGATATGAAGCCGTCAGCTCAGTGGGAAGTTGAACTTCTTGTTACTGAGAATGGACCAGAGCTTTTGTGCTGGTAATAGAATAGATATTATTAGATTTGAAAGGGTATATAGAAATGCAGAATAAGGGTAAATATTACATTACTACTGCGATTGCTTATACATCAGGTAAGCCACACATCGGAAACAGTTATGAGATCGTGCTTGCAGATGCAATCGCAAGATATAAGAGGAGAGATGGGTTCGATGTTCACTTCCAGACAGGATCAGATGAGCACGGACAGAAGATCGAGACCAGAGCTATCGAGGCAGGATGTGCTTCTCCCAAGGAGTTTGTAGATCAGGTTTCAGATACTATCAAAGGACTTTGGAACCTTATGGATACATCCTATGACAGATTCATCCGTACAACAGATGATGATCATGTCAAGCAGGTTCAGAAGATATTCAAGAGATTCTATAACCAGGGCGATATCTACAAGGGATCTTACAAGGGAATGTACTGTACAGAGTGTGAGGCTTTCTATACAGAGTCTCAGCTTAAGGATGGCAAGTGCCCTGAGTGCGGAGGCCCTGTTCATCCAGCAGAGGAAGAAGCATATTTCTTTAAGATGAGCAAATATGCAGACAAGCTTATTGATTATATCAACACACATCCAGAATTCATCCAGCCTGTATCCAGAAAGAATGAGATGATGAACAACTTCCTTCTTCCAGGACTTCAGGATCTGTGTGTATCAAGAACATCCTTTAAATGGGGTATCCCTGTAGACTTTGATGACAAGCATGTTGTATACGTATGGCTTGATGCTCTTTCAAACTATATCACAGGTATCGGATATGACGCAGATGGCAACAGCACTGAGGATTATAAGAAGTGGTGGCCAGCTGACCTTCACCTTATCGGTAAGGACATCATCCGTTTCCATACTATTTACTGGCCAATCTTCTTGATGGCACTTGGAGAGCCACTTCCTAAGCAGATCTTTGGACATCCATGGCTTCTTCAGGGCGGCGAGAAGATGAGTAAGTCAAAGGGCAACGTTATCTATGCTGATGATCTTGTAAGCCTCTTTGGCGTAGATCCTGTAAGATATTTCGTTCTTCATGAGATGCCATTTGAAAATGATGGTGTTATCACATGGGAGCTTTTAGTTGAGCGTTTTAACTCAGATCTTGCCAACACACTTGGCAACCTTGTTAACAGAACTATCGCTATGAGCAACAAGTATCTTGGCGGCGTAGTAGCTGACAAGGGCGTAGCAGAGGATGTTGATGCAGACCTCAAGGCTGTTGTAACAGGCTGCTACGACAAGGTTGAGAAAAAGATGGATGAGCTTCGTGTCGCTGATGCTCTTACAGAAATCTTTACTCTCTTTAAGAGATGCAACAAGTATATCGATGAGACTGAGCCATGGGTACTTGGCAAGGATGACAGCAAGAAGGATAGACTTTCAACAGTTCTTTATAACCTTGTAGAGTCTATTTCTATCGGTGCAGCTCTTCTTGATCCATTTATGCCTGAGACAGCTCAGAAGATCAGAGAACAGCTTAACGCTGGAGAAAGAGATTTCGATACACTTGGAAACTTCGGTGTTCTTGCAAATGATACTAAGGTTACTGAGACGCCAGAGATGCTCTTTGCTCGTAAAGATCTTAAGGACGTTCTTGAAAAGGCTGCTGAGATCACCAAGAAGCAGAAGGCTGAATTCGAAGAGTCACAGAGAAAAGCTGCAGAGAACCTTGCAAAGGCAGGCCTTGCTCCAGCACCAGCTCCAAAGGCAGAGAACACTTCAGATGAGGATCAGGCTCCTATCGATATCGAGCCTAAGGCTGAAATTGAGTATGATCAGTTTGGTGCTATGCAGTTCCAAGTTGGCGAGATCATAGCATGTGAGGCTGTTGAGAAGTCCAAAAAGCTTCTTTGCTCACAGGTTAAGATTGGAAGCCAGGTTAAACAGATTGTTTCAGGTATCAGGAAGTATTATTCTCCAGAAGAAATGGTTGGTAAGAAGGTAATGGTCCTTGTAAACCTTAAGCCTGCCAAGCTTGCTGGAGTATTATCGGAGGGAATGCTTCTTTGTGCTGAGGATGCAGAAGGTAATCTTGCACTTATGACTCCTGAGAAGCCAATGCCATCAGGCGCAGAGATCTGTTGATAATAAATGTCTCAAAGTCCAAGAATCTCATGCTTGCATGAAAGATTCTTGGACCTTGAGACATAAACACACATGAGGAAAAAGCACGATAGTGCGGTTTCCGAATGTGTGCATGAATTGCGAGAACGAAGTGGAGCAATTCATGTTATTATATATATATAAAAGTATTGTAACTAAACACTTTATGGGGAGGAACTTCAAATGGTTCGCAAAGAGGAACTGACTTACAAATCAAGAGACAGACAATCGACCATTCATGCGATTAAGTGGATTCCTGAGGAAAAGCCTGTAGCACTGCTACAGATCATTCATGGAATGCAGGAGTACATTGATCGTTATGATGAGTTTGCTCGTTTCCTCGCTGAGAAGGGCATTCTTGTTATGGGTAATGATCACCTTGGCCATGGTGGTTCTGTTTCAGGCAACGGCACTTACGGCTTTTTCTGCAAGGAAGACCCAGCAACTGTACTGGTCCGTGATGCTCACAGACTTAAGAAAATGGTACAGGAAGAGTATCCTGGTGTTCCAGTATTTATTCTGGGACATAGCTTTGGATCATTCGTAGCTAGAGAGTATATAACTCGCTACGGCACAGGCATACAGGGTGCTATCATCCAGGGCACAGCATTTATGCCAACAGGAACAGTTAACTCATTATCTTCACTTGTTAACTTCATGCAGGTTATCATGGGAACCAAGTATCGTTCAACCATGATCAACAACATGGCGTTCAAGGGCTACCTCAAGAAGATTCCTAACCCTAGAACCAAGTTTGACTGGCTTTCACACAATGAGGAAAGCATAGACAAATATATTGCTAATCCTATGGACAACTTTGTTTTCACACTTAACGGATTTGGCACAATGGCTGAGCTCCTTAGAAGAGTCCAGGATGTGGGCAAGATGGATGATATTCCTAAAAATCTCCCTATCCTGATCACAGCAGGAAAAGAAGATCCAGTAGGCAATTACGGTGAAGCTCCTGCCAAGCTCTTTGATATCTACAAGAAACAGCTTCAGATCCAGAATGTTGAGCTCAAGCTTTATGATGGAATGAGACATGAGCTTCAACAGGAGATTGGAAGAGAGCAGGTATTTGAGGACCAGTATCAGTGGCTCAAGAAAGTGATCGACAGTGTCGCAAATAGTTGATACATCAAAAATAATGGTAAGAAGTGCTTACCATTCTGATTGGGACGGGGCAATGAAGCTTGCATGGAACACCTTCACAAGATTCGATGCCCCGGATTATTCCCGAGAGGGAATTACCAATTTTCACAAATTTGTTAATGATGAAACATTACGAAAGATGTTTATAGCAGGGCACTACCAGTTGTTTGTGGCTATGGACGGCGATGAATGCGTAGGTATGCTTTCAATAAGAGAAAAAAGTCATATTTCCTTATTGTTCGTGCATGAAAACTACCACAAGCATGGCATAGGAAGTGCTCTGATAAAGTACGTTTCCAGATATGGAATCGAAGAAGAGGGGATAAACAGACTTACTGTAAATGCTTCGCCATATGCTGTAGGTTTTTATCATAAGAGGGGATTTAAAGATCTAGGACCGGAGACTGTTGCCGATGGCATCAGGTTTACTCCGATGGAACTAAAGTTACGCTAAAAAGGAATGGTTTTGTTGTATGGGAAAGTTATTTGATATTGATAGTCCACTTATGCATGCTCTGTCCAAGATTGCAGATATAATGTGGCTGAACATTTTGACACTGATTTTTGCAATTCCGCTTATTGTTGAGCAGATCATGACAGTAGGTTCTTACCTGATCCTTCTTCTAGATGAAGATCCTTCATTGCAGACTTTGTCACTTACACCTTTCAATGTTGTACTGTGGGCATGGATATTTGGAATAGTTTGTTCTATACCAGTAGGACCTGCTCTTACAGCAATGCACTATGTGCTTCTTAAGATTGTAAGAGATGAGGATAGTTACGTTACTAAGTCATTTTTCAAATCTTTTAAGGAGAACTTCAAGCAGGGAGCTATTTTACAGGTAATCCAGTGGATTGCTGGTGGAATCCTGCTTTTGGATTTTATTATCATGTATGCTCAGGGTAATTCACCTGTATACCTTTATGTGGTTATGGCAATTTCCCTAATTTTGTACATGATCTCACTGTATATATACCCTCTTTTATCAAAGTTCGTAAATACAGTACCTGGAACACTTAGAAATGCCGCACTCATGTCTATTATGGCATTTCCTAAGACTATACTTATGACAATTGCCAGTGCGATCCCGCTGGTGATCATATTCTTCTTTGTCCAGAAGGCAGTACCTCTTATGATCCTGTTTGGTGTTGCAGGACCTGGATTCTTACATGCACTTTTGTACAATGGCACATTTAAGCGTTTTGAGCCCAAGGTAGAAGAGATGTCTGAGGAAGAAGAACTTGCAGCAGCTATCAGAAAGATAGATGCGGATGAAACAGAGGCTTCAGAAGAAAAAGAAGAAACACATGAGGCAGAGGAAGCAAAGGAACAGTAATAGGGATCACAAAAAAGAGGTATCCTATGAAAAAGGCGTATCTTCAGTGGCTTATTCCTATACTTGTGTTGTACCTTATGGTGGGTATTACCTGCCTTGTTTTTGGCGAATATTTTAAGAACGAGATCATAGAAACAGAATTATCTTACATGGCAGATCACTATAGAAAGGGTATAAGTGAGACTGACATAGTTATAAAAACAGTCGTAGATTACAATGATGCTACGGCTGTTTATTTTAATGATATAAATTACACAGAGGAAAAAGATAATATTATAAGATACCTCTCATATGTTGCTAAAGATGAGGCGATAAGCATGGTTGTGGTATGTGATTCCAAGGGGAATGGCTACAACAACAGAGGAGAAAATATATCTTTTGCAGGAGAAAAGTTTTTTGAAGAGGTTGTAAACGTATATTCAAACGGTGGAAAAGGCATCTTGCCGGTATTAAAGTCCGGGGTATTCCGGGAAGACAGTATTGCAGTAGTTAACCGTGTGGCGTTTGCGGACGGTGTTAAAGGATATCTTATTTCGTGCGTTGATCCTAATAAGATTTCTAACGAGATATTCAAGTATGAAACCTACTATGACAGAGTTGCGCTTGTTTCTCTAAATGGTAGGATCTTAGCTGGCGCAGAAGTTGGAACAGATTTTTTTGAAAATGAGAAATATAGACTAAACACAGATACGATAAAACTTGGGATTTCGCAAAAGAAGGATCAGATATTAGTAATTGATGGGAAAAGATATATGATAATGGTTCCCTCAAAAGTTACATCAGGGTCCATTATTGCGCTTGTAAGTTTTGACAAAATGGATGCCCACCCAACTATAAAGTATAAAATGGGACAATTTTATAAATTTGTTTTTATTCTTTTACTTAGTACATTTGTTTTTATACTTATGAACTATATTACCCATTACGTTTCCGGGCGCATAAAAAAGCGAATGGAATCAAGAGAAAATGAAAAGAGTAAACGAGATAGATTAACTGGGCTTTATAATGAAAATGGAGTACTTGAAGAGATAAAAAGATATATCATAAACCCGGCAAATAGTAATGGCGGAGTGCTCTATGCTATAAAAACAGAAAGCCTTGATCCTGCAAATTCGGGAAAAGTGACAAGAGAACTTGCAGAGCGTCTTCCAGGTAACTTCAGGGTTTCTGATATTATTGGAAGGGGAGAAGATGGTATTTTTATCATATTCCTCAAGGATATCATGGAACCCAAGGATATCAGAAAGCAGACTGACGAATTACAGCTCTTTCTCTATGATTTTAAAACAGACCTTGGCAGCGATGACATAAAGATAAGAATAAGTGCTGGAAGGGCAATCTACCCCAAAGATGGTTCGGATGCTGCTCAAATACTATCTGCAGCTAGAGCTGCAATGGAAAAATCAAGCAACGATGGCAAAGGTAGTATTTCTTTTTATGAATAATGCAATGGACAAATTGCACAGTGAATTTTTTGATTCTTCGTCAACATTTTGAAATTGTGGAAAACGTATTATTATCTTGGGCACATTGGCTAATGAATGGTAAAATATTTGTGAAATTAGTGAATAGATAATAAACTTTCTAAAAGATATACTCTTAAATAGCATAAACGTATTTGCAAATTAGGAGGAAAATTAAGGTATGGCAAGTTTATCACTTCAGCATGTTACTAAGGTTTATCCTAACGGTTTTGAGGCTGTTAAAGATTTCAACCTTGACATCGAGGATAAGGAATTTATCATTTTCGTAGGCCCATCAGGATGTGGTAAGTCTACAACACTTCGTATGATCGCAGGACTTGAGGATATTTCTTCTGGTACTCTTAAGATCGGTGACAGAGTAGTTAACGATGTAGAGCCTAAGGACAGAGATATTGCGATGGTATTCCAGAACTACGCTCTGTATCCTCATATGACTGTATATGATAACATGGCTTTCGGACTTAAGCTTAGAAAAGTTCCAAAGCAGGAAATCGACAAGATGGTTAGAGAAGCAGCTAAGATCCTTGATCTTGAGAAGCTCCTTGATCGTAAGCCTAAGGCTCTTTCAGGTGGACAGAGACAGCGTGTCGCTATGGGACGTGCTATCGTTCGTAATCCTAAGGTATTCCTTATGGATGAGCCTCTTTCAAACCTTGATGCTAAGCTTCGTGTTCAGATGAGAACAGAGATTGCTAAGCTTCACCAGAGACTCGGCACAACAATCATCTACGTTACACATGACCAGACAGAGGCTATGACTCTTGGTACAAGAATCGTAGTTATGAAGGATGGTGTTGTTCAGCAGGTTGATACACCTCAGAACCTCTATGACAAGCCAGGTAACCTCTTCGTTGCTGGATTCATGGGATCACCTCAGATGAACTTCCTTGACGCTGACGTTGAGGTTAACGGAGACAAGGCTTGCCTCAAGATCGCTGGACAGTCAATCGAACTTCCACCTGCAAAGGCTAAGAAGGTTATCGAGGGTGGCTACGCTGGCAAGAAGGTTACATTTGGTATCCGTCCTGAGGACGTTGATGATTCAGAGATGGTTGTTAGCACATCTAAGGCTGTATTTGAGTCAACAATCAACGTATACGAGCTTCTTGGTGCAGAAGTTTATCTGTACTTCGATCTCGCTGAGTTCCCTATCACAGCTAGAGTTGATTCTCGTACAACAGCTAGACCTGGCGATAAGGTTAAGTTTGCATTCGATGTTGAGAAGATCCACATCTTCGACAAAGAGACAGAGAAGACAATCGCAAACTAATAAAGAGATTTATGTGGACCACACATTTTGTGTGGTCCATTTTTTTCTCATTTTTTGCCTTGAAGTAGGAAAATATTGGGGATTTGCGGTTTAAAGTGTTATGATAGATATGTGAGATAACAATTAAGAAGGAGCAAATTATGATTTCTGCACAGACTATAAGAACAAGTATAGAGGAACTCAGCGCTATTACTAAGGTTGAGCTATGTGTAATGGATTTAGGCGGAGAAGTGGTTGCATCCACAAGTGAGAGAGATTTTCTGGATGTTTCCATTGTTATAAGCTTTGCAAATTCTCCTGTTGATTCACAGGTAATTGGCGATGTTCATCTTTTTAAGATTTTGGATGAGGGAGAACCCGCATATGTTCTTTTGGCCAAGGGAGACAGTGAACATGCCTATATGGTAGGCAAAATAGGAGTAAGTCAGTTGCAGAATCTGGTAGTAGCTTACAAGGAGAGATTTGACAGGAATAACTTTTTCCAGAACCTTCTTCTTGATAATATGCTTCTTATTGATGTATATAACAGAGCAAGAAAACTTAAGATAGAGGTCAGTGTACCTCGCGTGATAATTCTGGTAGAGACCAAGAACACTCAGGATAATAGTGCTCAGGAGCTTTTATCCAGCATGTATGGTCAGCATTCTGGAGATTATGTTACTGCGGTGGATGAGAATAGTGTAATACTCATAAAGAATCTCAGCAGAGGACAGAATTACGAGGATGTTAACAAGATTGCCACTACTATTGTAGATATGATGAATACAGAAGCTATGCTGAATGTAAGAGTATCCTATGGAACGATAGTTGATGAGATCAAGGACCTTAGTAAATCTTTCAAGGAAGCCAAGATGGCACTGGATGTAGGAAGAATCTTTTATGCAGAAAAAAGAGTCAACGCCTATAATACACTGGGCATAGGAAGACTAATTTATCAGCTTCCAGAGAGTCTTTGCAGAATCTTTATTGATGAGATATTTGGTGGGAAAGAAGTTCCTGACGACCTGGATGAAGAGACATTAAATACAATAAATAAGTTCTTTGAGAATAACCTGAATGTATCAGAGACTTCAAGACAGCTTTTTGTTCACAGAAATACACTTGTCTATAGAATTGAGAAACTTCAGAAGAGTTCTGGACTTGACGTTAGAAACTTTGATGATGCTTTGACCTTTAAGATTGCACTTATGGTCATCAATTATATGAAGTATCTGGAGAATCGATAAAAAACGGCTCTGTAAAGGATACATGCACGTTTACTCCTGGCAGAAACAGGCAACCTTACAACACATGGAAGGTTCCACTTAGTGCTGCTTCGTTCCCGACCTGACACGGTTCGCAGATTTCCATTGCATAAGACCCGAGTCTACCCAAGAGGACTGCTACATGCACCCTTTACAGAGCCGCTCTAATAATATACTTGTTTTTGATAATTATTTCAAGTCATTATTGATATTATTTATTTTTTTGAAATAGGGCCCTGGATCAGCTGATCCAGGGTATAACTGTCTATATAACTATTTACTGCGTCATCAAGTCCCTTCCAAAAAGACAGAGATGCACAGGAATCTACCAAAGGACATTCAGACATGCCTTCTGCAGCACATTCTACAGGAGAGAAGTTACCCTCCATAGTTCTAAGGATATCTCCCACAACATATTTAGATGGTTCCTGAGCCAGACGATAGCCGCCTCCTGCACCACGCATACTCTCCAGATAGCCGGCTTTGTTGAGGGTTGCAACTATCTGCTCCAGATATTTAATAGTGATATCAAGGCGGATAGCAATGTCCTTGAGCGCAATATATTCATCACTATAACGGCTGGCCAGATCTGTCATAACTCTGAGCCCGTATCTTCCCTTTGTTGAGATCTTCATAATTAGCCTTTCGATAATACATAAATTTGTCTATAATAATGATATATAATAGCAAAAAATGCCAAGAAATACTACCAAAAGAGTAGGAATTGTTTAAGAAAACGTTTTAGGAAGACAATTTTTATGCAGATGATACCAAAATCTCTGGGGCGTATCAGTACAAAAGGTATGACACCGGAGGAAATAGAAGATGTTAAATATATGAAGGCTGCCATAGCCCAGGCTATGAAGGCCTATAGATTAGGAGAAGTCCCAATAGGTTGTGTTATTGTCTATCAGGGCAAAATAATAGGAAGAGGCTACAATAGACGAAACACGGATAAAACCCCTCTAGCCCACGCAGAGATCACGGCAATCAGAAAGGCAGGTAAAGTTATAAAGGACTGGCGTCTTGAGGATTGCAAATTGTATGTGACATTAGAACCATGCCAGATGTGCGCCGGAGCTATAGTGCAGGCCAGGATCCCGGAAGTTATCATGGCAGCAGAAAATCCTAAGGCGGGATGCGCGGGTTCTGTAATGGATATTTTGAACAATCCGGATTTTAATCACCAGGTAACTGTTAAAAAGGGCATTCTAAAGGAAGAATGCTCCAGAATGTTAAAGGAATTTTTTGTTGAACTGAGAGCTAGGAATAAAGCTGAGAAGGAGCAGAAAGGAAACCTTTAATGAAACAAAGACTGATATCTGTTGCACTGATAATATGCATGTTGCTTGCTGTTTCCTCTTGTGGCAGTACTCCTTTTATTGATGATGGAGTAACTGTGAATACAAGGGAGGAACCAGTGACAATAACTTATCTGACATTAGGGGATAAACCAACTAATGGCGCGACAGAAGAAGTTATAGACAGAATAAATAAAATTCTTTTAAAAAAGTGCAATGCCCGTCTGGATATTTATTATGTGGGTTGGAGTGATTATCTTAATACTTACAATAGAGTCCTGGATGACGGAAAAGTGGATATAGACCTTGTGGGTACAGGTACTGACTGGCTTGATGCCTGGCCCAATATAGTAAAAGGGAATTTTTATCCTATGACCAAAGAAATGCTCAGCACTTTTTGTCCCATGACATATTCTAATGTTTCTGACGATGAGTGGAGAAAATGCTCCTATCAGGGTTCTGTTTATATGATCCCCGAAAACGAATTTACCCAGTGGACTAATCACGGTTTTATCTATCGAGGCGATATCGCTGATGAAGCAGGACTTGGAGAAATAGACAACTGGACTGAACTTACCAAGTATATGAAATATGTTAAAGAGAACAGGCCCAACATGGTTCCGTGGGATACGGACGGAACCAATCAGATAATGGGACTTGGATATCTTATGTCTGCATTTAGATATAATCCAATTTATGAAATAAGCATTTATGGAATCTGGGGAAGTGACAGGGACAATGCCGAAAAAATAATATCTCCTTATTATGAAGGAGATGATTATTTACACTTTGCAAGGCTTATGAAAGAGTGGGATAAGATTGGAGTATGGCGCAAACCCTTAGAAGGGACCAGAAATACTGAAGAAGAATTATATTCAGGTTCAACCGCAATCGATCAGCACCACACCCAGAATTTTTATACAACAATAAAACCAGAAATGGAGATAAACCAGCCTATGTCTGATCTAAGGTTTTACTGGTTTGGCAAGGAAATGGGAAATGTCATGAGAGACAGTATACTTCATGGGGCTACGGCTGTTTATGCAAAGAGTAAGAATCCTGAAAAGGCGCTTATGGTTTATGACACCCTTAGAAATGATGAGGAATGTTACAGGCTCCTTCGCTATGGGATAGAGGGAAGGCAGTATTCGCTTACCCGTGGTGGTGAGATGGAGAAACCAAGCGGATATAATTCACAGAGAGATACTTTTCTTGTAAATTTCTGGTGGGGTAGAAGAGATGATTATGAGCTGATCGACGCTTCTTATTCCTGGAGGGATTACTATGAACTTGTGGATCAGTATGAGAAAGTAGCAGTTAATTACCCTTGGGATGGCTATAACTTTGCAGAAATCGCGTCAGACCCCAGGACAAAAGAGATAATTTCAATCTTTGACAGATACATTCCAGAGATAGCATACGCTCAGTATGATATTCCGGCACAGGATGAAGTAGCTCTTTTCCGGCAGGAGCTAAAGGATGCAGGCTTTGAAGAGGTAACAAAAGAAATACAAAAGATAGTAGATTCATATTAATATTGTCACTACAAAATTGCAGCAATTTATGATATGATAGCGCCAATATAATTGTATACATGTATAAAGTTTAAGTGGTAGGAGGAATCAAGATGGTAACAACATTAGATAAGGGCTGCTTCCTGATAAATGGAACAACAATTGTTCCTGATGATAACAATGCCCAGGCAGAACTTTCCAGTAAGGGAATCACATCATCAAGGGAAGAGGCTAGGCAGAACACCATAGCCTATGGCATTTTGAAGGCTCATAATACATCAGGGAATATGGATAAGCTTTGTGTGAAGTTTGATAAGCTTACTTCCCATGATATTACTTATGTTGGAATTATTCAGACAGCAAGAGCTTCTGGACTTGAGAAATTTCCTATCCCATATGTTCTTACAAATTGCCACAATTCTCTTTGTGCAGTTGGAGGAACAATCAATGAAGATGATCACATGTTTGGACTTACAGCTGCTCAGAAGTACGGCGGAGTATATGTTCCACCTCATCAGGCGGTTATTCACCAGTATGCAAGAGAAATGCTTGCAACTTCAGGGGGCATGATACTTGGTTCTGATTCTCATACAAGGTATGGTGCTCTTGGTACTATGGCAATCGGAGAAGGAGGACCTGAGCTTGTTAAGCAGCTTTTGGGACAGACCTATGATGTTGATATGCCAGGTGTAGTAGCTATCTATCTGGAGGGCAGCCCCAAAAAGGGAGTTGGACCTCAGGACGTTGCTCTTGCAATTATCGGCAAGGTCTTCGGCGATGGCTATGTCAAGAACAAGGTAATGGAGTTTGTAGGCCCAGGCGTCAAGAATCTTAGCGCTGATTTCAGGATTGGCGTTGATGTTATGACAACAGAGACAACATGTCTATCTTCTATATGGCAGACAGACGATACAATCAAGGAATACTATGATATCCACGGAAGAAGTGGAGATTATAAGGAGTTAAGACCAGGAGATGTGGCTTACTACGATGGCCTTGTCAGGGTTGATCTTGATACACTTAACCCTATGATCGCTATGCCATTCCATCCTAGCAACGTTTACGAAATCGCTGAGGTCAACAGGAATGCAGCTGATATTCTTGCAGATGTTGAGAAGCGTGCCAAGGTAAGCTTTGGAGATAAGGTAGAGTTTTCACTTCAGGATAAACTGCGTGATGGCAAATTCTATGTTGATCAGGGAATTATTGCTGGCTGCGCAGGTGGCGGATTTGAGAATATCTGTGCTGCAGCAGATATCCTTAAGGGACGATACATTGGCAATGATAGATTTACACTCAGTGTATATCCTGCTTCAACACCAATTTACATGGAAGTTGTTAAAAATGGTGCTGCAGCTACTATTCTTCAGTCAGGTGCAATCTTAAAGACTGCATTCTGCGGCCCATGCTTTGGTGCTGGTGATACGCCTGCCAATAACGCATTTAGTATCAGACACTCCACCAGAAACTTCCCTAACCGTGAAGGCTCTAAGGTTCAGAATGGACAGGTCGCTTCTGTAGCACTTATGGACGCAAGATCAATTGCTGCAACAGCTGCTAACAAGGGCGTTCTTACACCTGCAACAGAGTTTGACGGAGAATTTAATAAGTATACATATCACTTTGATAGTGATATTTACAAGAACCGAGTATTTGATTCAAAGGGCAAGGCTGACCCTTCAGTAGAACTCCAGCTTGGGCCAAATATTAAGGACTGGCCACAGATGGTTGCTCTTACAGATAACCTGCTCCTTAAGGTCGTTTCAGAGATTCACGATCCTGTAACTACTACAGATGAGCTCATTCCTTCTGGAGAAACCTCATCCTACAGATCAAACCCTCTTGGACTTGCAGAGTTTACTCTTTCAAGAAAGGATCCTGCATATGTAGGCCTTGCAAAAGAGGTATATCAGCAGGAACTTCTGCGTCGTAAGGATGCACCTCTTAATGAAATGAGCCCTGAGACTGCAGCAGCGATAAAGACAGTTTTGGAGAAATTCCCTGAGATAACAAGTGCCAATACTGGTATTGGTTCAACTATATTTGCTGTTAAACCTGGAGACGGATCAGCAAGAGAGCAGGCTGCATCTTGTCAGAAGGTTCTGGGCGGATGGGCTAATATTGCCAACGAATATGCTACAAAGCGTTACCGCTCAAACCTTATTAACTGGGGAATGCTTCCATTTATCATTGATGGGGAGAATCTTCCATTCAAGAATAAGGATTATATATTTGTTCCGGAAATCAGAAAGGCGGTAAAAGAAAAAGCTGAAAGCATCAAAGCTTTTGCTATCGCTGACGGAAAGATGACCGAGTTTGAACTTAAACTTGGAGGTCTTACTGATGATGAGAGACAAATAATCCTTGATGGTTGTCTTATTAACTTTAACCGCGTAAAATAATAATGATGCGGATAAAAGTTTAAGATAATTAGCATAAATGGGTAAGGCATGTTTTCTTATATGAGTGGGACAAAGAGAATAATAGCAGCACTGCTGGTGCTGATAATGGGAAGCGTCGCTGGTTGCGGCGCTTCTTCTGCTGAAAGCAGTGTGGATATAGCAGAACTTACAGGGGCATATCAGACGGAAGGGCAGAGTGTGTCCAAGGTGGATTATGTGGCTCCGGTGCAGCTTCCTAACATACTTGTAGACCAGACGGGGTTTGAGCAGGAATCAGAGAAGGTTGCAATATTCAGAGGTAAGGATCTTCCCAGGACTTTTCAGATAAGAAATCTAGAGACAGGAGAGGTGGCCTTTATAGGTGATGTGGTAAAGGCTGTTCTTGATAAGGAAAGTGGCAAATATTACGGAATTGGAAGGTTTAACAGCTTTAAAGAGCCGGGAACATATGTGATTTATGCTGAACATCTTGGAGAGTCTTTTTCTTTTTCCATAGGAGAGGATATTTATAAGGACGTTTTGGACAGAGCCTGCCAAAAGTACTACACAAACAGATGTGGGATTGCTATTTCTCAGATAGTTTCAGGAGACAATGGACATAGTGCCTGCCATACAACAAAGGCCAGACTTCAGGATAATACAGACACTCTGATCGATGTAACTGGCGGATGGCATATGGATGAGCATGCTGACAGGGATGCACTTATTGGTTCAAAGGTCGTGGAAGAGCTTCTTTTGGCTTATGAGATGAATCCTGAGGCTTTTTCAGACGAAGCAGGAATTCCTGAAAGTGGCAACAAAATTCCGGATATCATTGATGAGATCAGATATGAGGTAGACTGGCTTTTAAAAATGCAGGATGCCAAGACTGGAGGCGTGTACGGAGCAGCCATAACCAAGAGTCAGGGAAATGGAGACATTTTTGCTGCTCCTGTGGAAGTGACATCGGTGTCAATGGATGCGACCATAAGATTTGCAGCTACTATGGCGAGGTTTAGCTTTATTTATCAGCAATATGATCAGGATTATGCGACCATAGCGCTGAGAGCTGCTGACAGGGCCTATGAGAGCTTTTTGATAAATCAGACAGTAGCTGATAATACAGCGGCTTTTAATGCGGCAGCCCAGCTCTACAGAGCGACAGGAAGTGATAAATACAGACAGGCCCTTGATAGCTTTTTTGCAAGGGAGGGCTTTCTCGAAGAGTTTGATACTGACGAAAATGTGTTTGTAGGCGCTGTGACATATCTTTCAACTAATCAGGAGGTGGACAAGGAACAGTGCAATAAACTGATCAAGGCTCTGATGAAAAAGTCTGAGAGGATTGCTGCAAGTGCCACAGAGAGTAGATTTCTGGTGGCAGATGAAACAGAAAACGGGAATTTTGATAGATTACTTGAGGATATAAAATGCCTCTCTATCACTAACCACATAATCCACAACCACGAGTACACAACGATCATAGAAAACCATGTGCATTACCTTATGGGGATGAATCCGTGGTGCATCAATCTTCTTACAGATGAGACGGAGAGAACATTTAAGGATAGTACTGATTTTGGTGGTATCATGAACGATCCTCACAGCGATGCTCTGGTGGTGTTTATGCTAAGCGCTCTTGAGGGATAAAGTCAGGGCCATAAAAGGAATGCAATTGAAGTAATGCAATAGAAGCAATGCCAGTTTTTCCAAACTGATAGTCATGTTATGGAATTTGCATGATATGTAGCCTAGTGATAATATGGATGGGTCATGAATACAATAATAAATGGACTAAATATAAACTATATAGATGAAGGTCAGGGACCACTTCTTATAATGCTCCACGGCTGGGGCTCTAATATTGATCTTTTTGCAGGAGTAATATCTTTTGCCAAGGCCAAGTATCATGTGGTAGCTATGGATATGCCTGGGTTTGGTAAGAGCGATGAGCCTGCAGAGCCTATGAATGTTGATGCCTACGTGGACTTTGTTCTCTCTTTTGTAAAAGAGCTTTATCCAGAGGAAAAGGAAATCATATTCCTTGGGCATTCCATGGGAGGAAGGATCATAATAAAGCTTGCCTCTGGAATACATGATGGCAGAATCAAAACTGATTTTACTATTCCTAAGATAATCCTTACGGATTCAGCGGGAGTTTTGCCAGTTAGGACCAAGGCCCAGAATAGTCGTACCAGGAGATACAAGTTTTACAAGAATCTTATTACAAAGACAGGAATTGTGAAGGTCTTCCCCGGGGCGCTTGATAGACTTCAGAAGAAATTTGGAAGCGCAGATTATGCCGCAGCTTCACCTGTTATGAGAAAGTCGCTTGTTATGAATGTCAATGAGGACTGCACTCCTTATATGCCTTCAGTTACACAGCCTACACTTCTTATCTGGGGTGACCGGGATACAGCGACTCCTCTTTCTGATGGTAAGAAGATGGAAGAGCTTATGCCAGAGGCAGGACTTGCAGTTATAGAGGGAGCAGGACATTATACCTTCCTTGATAATCCATATCTGTACAACAGGATTTTGGGAAGCTTTTTAGGAATATAATTTAGGAGAAGATTATGATTTTGCTATGTACATTGCCAATTCTGGCTATTATGGTTCTAGCACTGAGATATTACAGTCATATGCTGCAGCTTTCCAGCTATCAGTTTCAGGGATATTTCAGAGTTCTTAGATCAGAGAAACTTAAAATGCTGCTACATGTGATGATTCTTGTATTGTCAGTATTGGCTATAGTAGGGCTGGACATGAGAAACAAAGTGCCACTGACCATGATCTGCGGAGTGCTTCTTTTTGCAGATATTGTGTGGCTTGTAGTTTTGTATATTCCAAGAAAAGCCAAGAAGAAGTTTGTTGTTACCAGCAGGGTTAAGAGACTATTTGTAACCTATGGTATACTGAGCATACTTATTCTTGTGGTTCCGCCAGTAATTTCAAAGCTTTCATATGGAGAGACAAGTGAGTTTAACAGCGCGGATCTAAGTGATGTTGCACCTATACTGGTATTTATCATGATGGCAGTGATCTATATGGCTATTCTTCCGCTTATTCCGGCACTTGCTAATCTTATCAACAAACCAATAGAACTTAGGATCAATAAGTACTACATCGACGATGCCAAGAGACTTCTTAGAGAGCATCCAAACCTTCGCATTATCGGAATTACAGGAAGTTTCGGCAAGACAAGCGTTAAGTACTATCTGACAACTCTTTTGTCAGAGGGTTTTTCAGTTCTTATGACACCAGAGAGCTACAATACTCCTATGGGAATTGTCAGAACCATCAGGGAGCATTTGAAGCCAACTCACGAGATATTTGTATGTGAAATGGGTGCAAGACACCTTCATGATATAAAAGAGATCACGGATATTGTTCATCCTGATGATGGAATCCTTACTTCTATCGGATACCAGCATCTTGAGACCTTCCATTCTCTTGATAACATCATCAGCACCAAGTATGAGCTTCTTGATGCAGTTGATGAGAAGATGAAGACTACAGGAGAACCTGCCAAAAAGCATCTTAAGTTTGTAAATGGCGACAATGAGATCATAAGATCCAATATGAAATATCAGGATGCCATCACCTATGGCCTTTTAGAGGGCAATGACTATAGAGCTACAGATATTAAGGTTACTAGTGGCGGAACAACATTTGTGGTAACAGCTCCTGACGGAGAGAGCTGTGAGTTTAGTACTAAACTCGTAGGAAGACATAACGTAGAGAACATTGTAGGAGCTATTGCAGCGGCAAACAGCCTTGGTATTCCTATGAGCAAGCTGAGGATAGCAGTGAGAAGGCTTGCTAGTGTTCCTCACAGACTTGAGCTTAACAAGCACGGTAACGTATCAATCCTTGATGATGCTTATAATTCAAATCCTAATGGAGCTAAGGTTGCGCTTGAGACACTTTCTCTTTTTGAGAACACGGTTAAGATTCTGGTAACACCTGGAATGGTAGAGCTTGGAGCCAAGGAGGATGAGTACAACAAGGAGTTTGGCCGTCAGGCAGCGGCTGTCTGCGATTACATCATTACAGTTGGCGAGAAGAACAGTGCTTCTATAAAGGCAGGTGCCTTGGAAGCAGGCTTTGACCCGGAGAGACTTTTTGTCAAGAATACTCTTTCTGAAGCTACAGCTCTTATGTATGAGATTGATGCTGGAAGAGAGAAAGTCATACTTCTTGAAAATGATCTTCCAGACAACTATAAATGATGATTCTTTGATTTTTTGTTCCAAGAGTGTATAATGTTTGCGGACTTGAGGAAAAATAGTTTTTATAAGTGAAAGAAGGCAAGTTATGAAATTACAGCTGGCAGTTTTATTTGGTGGAAAAAGTACAGAGCATGAGATTTCTATCATCTCAGCTATTCAGGCTATTGGCAGCATCAATAGAGACAAGTACGATGTTATTCCTGTTTACATTACCAAGAACAATGATTTCTATGTTGGTGAAGATGTGGACAAGATTGAAGAATACACACATATTCCAGAGCTTTTAAAGAAGAGCACACAGGTTATATGGGTTAAGGATGGCGACAAGGTAACACTTCAGAGATTTAACAAGAAGCTGTTTGGAAGCAATGTGATCGCGCAGGTTGATATCGCATTCCCTATCGTTCATGGAACAAATGTTGAGGATGGTACTCTTCAGGGCTATCTTGCAACACTTGGACTTCCTGTAGTTGGCTGTGATGTTCTCTCATCAGCTGTTGGAATGAACAAATATGTTATGAAGACAGTTCTCAAGGACAACGGAATTCCTGTTCTTGACTGCAAGTGCTATACCTGGAAGGACTATGAGGATGTTAATTCTCTTGTGGAAAAGATTGAGAAGACATTCGAATACCCTGTTATCATAAAGCCACTTAACCTTGGTTCAAGTATCGGTATCAAGAAGGCAAAAGATAGAGATTCTCTTTTAGAGGCTCTTGATCTTGGCTTTGAATTCTCTAAAAAGATCCTTGTTGAGCCAGCTATTGACGACCTCAAGGAAATCAACTGCTCAGTAATTGGAGACTATGAGGAAGCCAAGGCTTCAGAGTGTGAGGAGCCTGTTAACTCAGATGATATCCTCAGCTTTGAAGATAAGTATATTGGCGGAGCAAAGGGTGGTGCCAAGGGTGCCAAGACTGGAGGCAGCAAGGGAATGGCATCTCTTAAGAGAAAGATTCCTGCAGAGATCAGCCCTGAGCGCAGAGAAGAGATCAGAAAGATGGCAGTAGATGCCTTCAAGTGTCTTGGATGTTCTGGTGTTTCCAGAATTGACTTTATGATCGATAAAAAGACAGATAAAGTATATCTCAATGAGATCAATACTATTCCAGGCTCACTTTCATTCTATCTTTGGGAGCCACTTGGACTTAAGTATACACAGCTTTTAGATGAAGTTATAGAGCTTGCCCTTAAGGCAGACAGAGAGAGCCACAAGATTGTATATTCCTTTGATACTAACGTACTTGAAGGCGTTCACCTTGGCGGCGGCAGCAAGGGATCAAAGATGTAAAAAATACCCAGGTTGGTAGGAAATTCTTACCAGCCTGGGTTTTCTTTTGACTTTTGAAGGGCTAATTGCCTTTTATAGAGTCTTACTATGGAATATTACTGAGCGTTTTTAAGGTAGGTCTGTTCTACAATATCATAAACGAATTTGTCGATGTTCTTTTGATCTTCCTTACTAAGCTCGCCTGGAATAATAGGTTTGCAATACTCGATAGTAACATGGGTACGCTTGATAAATGGCATGTGCTGTTCAAGGATTTCATCGGAGTGGTTTATTACTACAGGGATGATAGGACAGCCAGTCTTCTGAGCAATCTTAAAGCTTCCCTTGTGGAATTCACCTAGAGGAGCATCAGTCTTGTTTCTGGTTCCCTCAGGATAGATGAAGATCGAGATACCATTTTTTACCTTGTCGATAGCGGTAAGGATCATCTCCATACCCTTGCGGATATCCTTTCTATCAAGGAAAAGACAATCCATGTAGATCATCCAGATGTTAAGAAGCGGCACTTTAAGAATTTCTTTCTTGGCAATAAAGCCTGTAGGCGCTGGAACTCTTGGATAAGCAAGAACAATATCGAAGATGCTGCGGTGGTTACCAACATAGAGAACGGCTGTATCCTTGGGAACATTTTCTTCGCCGATGACGGTTCTTTTTACACCGCTGATAAATAAAACCACGTTGAAGGCCCAGCTGACTATAGCAAGTGAGATGGTCTTCTTGGCCCAGGGATTAAACCTGCCGACTATCCAGAGAACACCCTGGATTGGAAGACTAACTATGAGAAACACTGCAACAAATAAAACTGCAAGGATTGAACGTATCATTATAAAGCCTCTTTTCTAAATTCTAAAAATTTCCTTTCCCATTTTCTCATGGATAGATGGAAAATGGAATAGCTTTTTGGGAAAGAGATTTACACAGTCTATAAAGAATGATAAAAATATAAAGAAATTAAAACAAACAGAATGGTTTGGGGAGCGAAAATGCTGATAATAAAGAACGGAACTTTAGTTGATCCGGCAAGCGGACGAAGTGGAATGTATGACATTCTGGTGGACGGAGATAAGATTGCAAGGATAGGAGCCTGTGGAAGTCTTGATGATATGGCCATGGAGGCTATGAGCATGAGCCTTATGGAAGGAACAGATGATACAGGCGCGGGCCTTACTGAGATTGATGCCACTGGATGTGTAGTGGCACCGGGACTTGTAGATTGCCATGTACATTTTAGAGACCCGGGATTTACCTATAAAGAGGATATAGAAACTGGCTCCAGGGCAGCAGCCAAGGGTGGTTTTACCACAGTAGTCATGATGGGTAACACTAATCCACATATGGATAATCCAGATACAATCAGGGATGTGTTAAAGCGCGGAGCAGGAACTGGAATCAAGGTATATACCTGTGGTAACGTCACAAAAGGTATGGAATGCCAGGAACTTGTGGATATGGATGAGCTTATTAAGGCTGGAGCAGTTCTTTTTACTGATGATGGTAAGCCTATCACAGACGATGCACTTATGGAGAAGGCTTGTAAAATGGCGGCAGAGAAAGGCGTAGTAATAAGTCTTCACGAAGAAAATCCAGAGTATATAACCGATAACGGAATCAATGCAGGGGAAGTTGCGCAGAAACTTGGGCTTACTGGATCCCCAAGAGAAGCTGAGATTTCTATGGTAAAAAGAGATATAGAAATAGCAGAGAAGACCGGTGCCGAGATTGTAGTACAGCATATCAGCGCTGCGGAATCCGTGGACCTTATCAGAAATGCAAGGCAAAGAGGTGTCAGGGTTCATGCAGAGGCAACTCCTCATCATTTCACGTTGACAGAGAATGCTGTTCTTAAGTACCTCTCACTTGCCAAGATGAATCCGCCTCTTAGGCTTGAAAGCGATAGACTGGCCATAATAAGGGGGCTTAAGGACAATACAATAGATATGATAGCAACTGACCACGCTCCTCACTCAAGAGATGAGAAGCAAAAAGAGCTTAAAGAGGCCCCAAGCGGTATAACGGGCCTTGAGACTTCTTTGGCCCTTGGTATCAGGGAACTTGTTCAGACAGGCGAGCTTTCTCTTATGGAGCTGTTGGAGAGGATGACAGTAGGCCCGGCCAGGGTTTATGGCCTTGATGCTGGCGTGATCGAAGAGGGCAGGGATGCGGATCTTGTGATCTTTAATCCTGTGGAAGAGTGGGATTTTATCCAGAGTGCTTCTAAATCCACTAACACTCCATTTCTTGGAGAAAGGCTTCCGGGGCGTATACATGCTACAGTCTGCAGGGGCAAGGTGGTTTATAATATCTGAAAATCAAAAATCTGTTAAATGGGAGATTAAGAATGGCAAAGAAGGCAAAAATTGAGGCAAGAGTGCTGAGCCAGAGTATACTGGCAGAGGGAATCTACGACATGTGGCTTGAGACAGAACTTGCTATGGACGCACATCCAGGGCAGTTCGTAGGTGTATATCCCGCCAATAAGGCAACTCTTTTACCAAGACCAATCAGTATATGTGAGGTTGATAAAGAAAAATCCGCTCTTCGCCTTGTTTACAGGGTTGTGGGTTCAGGCACTGCGGAATTTGCACTGTACCAGCCTGGGGACATCATTATGATTCTTGGAATCTTAGGAAATGGTTTCCCTCTTGAAGCGGCAGAGGGTAAAAGAGTCGTAGTAATGGGCGGAGGCATTGGTGTTCCACCACTTCTTCAAACAGCGAAAGAACTGTCACAAAAGGGAACAGAAGTTACAGCGGTTATGGGTTATAGAAATGAAGAGACCTTCCTTTCTGATGATTTTAAGAAATATGCAAAAATGGTCATTGCAACTGAGGATGGAAGCGTAGGAACCAAAGGAAATGTCATTGATGCTATGAATGAAAATAGTGTGGAATGCGATGTAATCCTGGCTTGTGGTCCTATGCCTATGCTGAGGGCAATCAAGCAGTATGCGCAGGACAAGGGTATCAAGGCATATATATCTCTTGAAGAGCGCATGGCTTGCGGCGTAGGAGCGTGCCTTGGATGTGTTTGCAAGACTAAAGAGGTGGATCACCACTCATACGTGCATAATGCCAGAATATGTACTGATGGACCAGTATTTGATGCAGAAGATGTAGAAATATGATGACGTCTGTGGTTATTCGTATATCATATGATTTAGTCAGTATATAGAGGATTTGATTGGAGAATATAACATGAACACACAGGTTGAGATAGCAGGAGTAGAATTCAAAAATCCAGTAATGGTGGGATCTGGGACCTTTGGATCCGGAGTAGAATATTCAGAATTTGTTGATCTTAATAAGCTGGGCGCAGTAGTAACCAAGGGAGTTGCAAATGTGCCATGGCCAGGAAACCCAGTACCAAGGGTGACAGAAGTTTATGGTGGTATGTTAAATGCCATTGGGCTTCAGAATCCGGGAATAGATGTTTTTGTGGAAAGAGATCTTTCTTTTTTGAAGGATTATGATACGAAAGTTATTGTAAATGTCTGCGGAAAGAGCGTTGAGGATTACCTTGAAGTTGTAGAAAGACTTGGGGATGAGAAGAGAGTTGATATGCTGGAGATCAACGTTTCCTGCCCTAATGTCAAAGAAGGTGCTATTGCCTTTGGCCAGAACAAGGATGCGCTTTTTGACATTACTTCCAGAATTAAAAAGGTTGCAAAGCAGCCAGTAATAATGAAGCTAAGCCCTAATGTTACAAGTATTTCAGAGATGGCCAAGGCGGCAGAGGCAGCAGGCGCAGATGCCATCTCGCTTATAAACACTATCACAGGCATGAAGATAGATATCCATAAGAGAAAATTTGCTCTTGCAAATAAGACCGGAGGAATGTCAGGCCCAGCAATCAAGCCGGTTGCGGTCAGAATGGTCTACGAAGCATCCCATGCAGTCAACATTCCTGTTATTGGAATGGGTGGAATAGCAAATGGAGATGATGCTATCGAGTTTATCATGGCAGGTGCTACAGCTGTTGCAGTTGGAGCCATGAATTTCCATGATCCTTACACTACAATGAGAGTTGTAGAGGGCATTGAAAGCTACATGAGAAGATATAATGTAGAAGATATCAATGATCTTAGAGGATGCGTTGAGTAAAAAAAAGGATGTAGGCTGCATATCTACAAATAAACGCAAAGAAAAAGGGAGCGCGGTAAAGCACTCCCTTTTTGATTACTAGCAACCTTTATTCAGTTACTGTCTTCCCTGTCAGCTCATCGAATCCCTTCATTACTGCACTGTAGGTTTGCTCAGAAATATCCGGGAGCTTTCCGCCCCAGGTCTTTTCTGCCTGCGCATAACCCTTTTCGAAGGCCGCTCTCATGCTCTCGAGCTTGTCAGGATCGTCTCCGGCCAAGGCTTTGGCAAAGTCCAGAATACGTTCTGAGGTCTGCTTGACACCCCAGTAACCGTTTTCGGAAATGTCTTCCTGTGCCTGAGCTTTTGTGGCTGCATCTACGGTAAAATCACCCTTTGCAAGGAAACTCCAAATGGAGTCATCGGGATTGTCAGAATTGGCAATTCCATAGTTCTTGGCCTGTTTGCCCATCATTTTATGGACAATGTCCAAAAGTTGCTGCTGACGAATGGCATCATCTGCCTTCATCTGCTGGATGATCTTGGCCCGTTCCGCTTCTTTGGAGGAAACAGTGCTAGTTTTAGAACTATCATCTGATTTCTCGTATACGGCGGCAGCCTCCTGTTTGACCTTAACTTCTTCGTCTTTCTTTTTTTCTTCAACAGAATTAGGATTGACTGATGAAGCATAGGTCGTTGCGATGTTGTTAGTAACCTCGGTAACTCCGTTTACGCCCATATAGAACTCCTTTTCCGCGAGGCTTAAACTACTTCGCTTGAAACGAAACAATAGTTTACCTATCTAGCCTATCGGCTATTTTTCAAAAAACTTTAGAGTTAAAACAAAATTTTTTCAATTTTTTTGTATTTTTTTTCTTGAGTTTGATAATTGCTAGTGAGAAGATGTAAGGGAAATGATGCGGCAAGATTTTATGCGCATTTTCAAATTATTAAAACTGAAAACGGGGATTATTCATGAAATTAGAAAAGAATGCATTTGCAAAGATCAACCTGGGACTGGATGTCACAGGGAAAAGAGATGACGGATACCATATAGTCCGCATGATAATGCAGAATGTAAATATATATGACACACTGACTTTTGAAGATAATGATACTGGAAAAATAATTCTGACAGCCAATTCTCCCAAGATTCCTACTGATGAGTCAAATCTTATCTGCAAAGTCGCAAGACAGCTCCAGAAAGAGTTTGGTATTACCAGGGGAGCCAATATCGACCTGGTAAAAAGAATTCCAGTTGCTGCGGGAATGGCTGGAGGCAGCACTGATGGAGCAGCAGCTTATGTGGCTTTAAATGAACTATGGAATCTTGGACTAGATAAAAAGAAAATGTGTGAACTGGCAGTCAGCCTTGGAGCAGATATCCCATATTGCATAATGGGAGGAACTGCTTTGGCAGAGGGAATAGGTGAGGAGCTTACTACAATTCCTGATATGCCTGATTGTCAGCTGGTTGTGGTAAAGCCTGATATCGATGTATCCACAGGCTGGGTTTACAAGGAGCTTGATAGCAAAGAAATAGAGAATCATCCTGATATAGATGGTATTAGAAAGGCAATTGAACAAGGCAATCTCAAAGAGATGTGTTCACTTATGGGTAATGTCCTTGAACCAGTAACAGCCTCCAAATATGAAGTAATAGGTAAGCTGGAAGCTCTTTTGACAGAGAATGGAGCTGTTAAGGCCATTATGACAGGAAGCGGCCCAACAGTATTCGGAGTTTTTGATGATGGTGGTAACGCCAAGAAGGCTTACAATGCTATCTGTAGAAGTAATCTGGCTTTGCAGATCTTTTTGACAGAGCCAATTAATCCAAATAAATAATGCATATTAACATCAAAGGGGTATGCGCAGCCCGAAACCTTGCGCATGAGGAGAGTATTATGAGAAGAAATGTAGATGTTAATGTTACGGGTATCCATTCAAGGCCAGGAGAGCCAACGGAAAAGATTATTACTACATCCAGAGGTTTTTATGAGAACATGGATGATGGCAGGCGACTGGTGGAATACGATGAGGAGCAGGATGCAGGAAACGGCGTGGTCAAAGTCCACAATAAGGTCTTTATTGCTTCAGATGGAAAGAGTATGGAGATCATAAGAGGTGGAGAGACCAAGAATCGCCTGGAGTTTGGCGAACAGCTTGAATATGATACCGAGTATCTGACGCCCTATGGGGCAATGACCATGAAGGTGGTCACAAACAGTTTTGACTTTAATTCAAGCCACGAAGAGGAGGCAATGAAGGTCATTGCAGAATATGCCCTTGAAATGGAAGGTCAGGTTTTATCAGATTCCATGATAATAATAGAAATAAAAAATGCTGAGGCAGGTTAAACTGTCTCAGCATTTCCGTATCTTACAGATAAATTATTTGACCATCTTGGCGCCGGCCTTTTCCTGAGCCTTAGCAATAAGGTTCTTGAAGAAGCCCTTCTTTTCTTCCTGAACAGGGCCCTTATTAGCTCTAAGTCCCTTGACTTCAGTAACGTAGATTCCACTTACGGAAGCTTTAACTTCCTTTTTAACTGGAACCTTGTCGAAAATTTTCTCATCACAGATAAGACTCATAACTCTGTTACCAACTCTAACCTTGAGAATTGGAAGCTTGGATCTTCTAAGAAGCTTAGGAGTCTGATCAATAACAGCCTGTGGAAGGCCTGCTTCATTAAGTTTCATTCTCTTCTTGTCAATTATCAGCATGCTGACTGTCTGCTTCATGGCATCCAGCTGAACCTGCTGTTCTTCCTGCTTCTTCTGAGCTTTTTTTCCAAAAATAACAAGTGCAACAATCGCAGCAATTAAAATAACTGCAATGACAATAGCAACAATAAGTCCTGTACTCAAAGATAAATCCTCCAAACTAACTAATAATGCCAACTCCCGAAATTAAAAAACTGTTAAATTTCTGTGGCTGTGAACAGAACATATTGTAGCATTCTTTGTCTTTTAAGGCAATAAAATACTTTAATATAAGATAAAGGTGTGGTAGTATAAGTAATATTGTTTTTTAGTATGGAAGCAGTATATACATTTAAGGGTTACGAAGGAGTAATATTATGAAGAAGAAAATAGCAGTGCTACTTGCGGGAGTAATGGTGTGCACTATGTTTACAGCCTGTGGCAAGGATGCAGGAAGCGATGCAGCTAATGAAGAGATAAGTGTTAATGAGGAAGCACTTGCTTCTGCTGCAGCTGACGTTTCAACAGATGGAGAAGACACAGGTCTTACAATTGATTTTGATAATCTTGAGACTTCTACACTTCAGGATATCAAGGCTTCAGATCTTGTTACACTTGGAGAGTACAACGGTATCACAGTTGAGGCAACTCTTGGTGAGGTTACAGAAGAGGATGTTGCGGGCTATATCGAGAACATGAAGTCTTCAAATCCTCCTATGATCGATGTTACAGACAGAACTGTTCAGGATGGAGATACAGTTAATATCGACTATGTTGGTAAGTATGCTGATACTAAGGAGGCTTTTGATGGAGGTACAGCCAATGGTGCAGATCTTGTGATTGGCTCTAACTCATACATCGAGGGCTTTGAGTCAGGACTTGTTGGAGCAGAGATTGGTGAGACACGTGATCTTAACCTTACATTCCCAGCAGATTACGGCGCTGAGTCACTTGCTGGCAAGGAAGTTGTGTTCACAGTAACAGTTAACAGTATCAAGGTTGCTGCAGATGATATTTCAGATGAGTGGGCAGCAGGCCTTGGCATTGCCGATGTTACTACTATTTCTGAACTTGAGGCATATGCTAATAAGACTCTTACAACACAGGCTGAGGATACATACAAGTCAACAATTGAGAATTCAGCTGTTCAGAAGGTTTATGATTCTTGTGCATTTGGTGATATTCCACAGACACTTATAAACAGATACCTTAAGCTTCAGAAGCAGATGCTTGATTATCAGGCAACAATGTATTCATACTACTATGGTCAGCAGCTTTCAGCTTCAGATCTTATTTCTGTTTACATGAATAACGAAGGTTTCGTAGGAACTGCTGATGACTATCTTCAGAGTATTTCTACAGATATGGCCAAGCAGTACCTTATGTTCCAGGCAATTGCTGATGAGCAGGGTATTACTATAACAGATGAAGATATTGATACTTATCTTAAAGAGGCTTATGAGAATGCTTCTACTACATCTTTCAGCTCATATGAAGAGTACAAGGCTTCTCTTGATCTTGAGACATACAGAGAGGGACTTATGGCTGACAAGGCTGTAGAGTTTATCGTTAATAATGCTAATGTAGTTGCTGCACCAGTTGAAGCTACTACAGAGACATCTGCCGAGGCATCATCTGAGGCTTCTGTAGATGCCGCAGCTGAGAGTTCATCAACAGTTGCTGAATGATCAGGCAATTTTGATAAATAAGCTATTTAATAGCAATTAGAAAACTAAGGAGAGAAAAGATGAGAACTAAAATTAAAGAGCTGTTCAGAAATACTTCTGAATTTGCTTCCAAAGAAGTGACCATCTGCGCTTGGGTACGTACTAACCGCGCACAGGCACAGTTTGGATTCCTTAACGTAAATGACGGTTCATTTTTTGAAAATCTTCAGGTCGTTTACGATCAGGAACTTAATAATTTTGAGGACATCTCCAAGATAAGAGTTGGTTCCAGCGTCAAGGTCAGTGGAAAACTGGTACTTACTCCAGATAATAAACAGCCTTTTGAAGTAAAGGCAACAGCAGTTGAACTTCTCGGTGACTGCCCAGAGAACTATCCAATTCAGCCAAAGCGTCATACAAGAGAGTACCTTCGTACTGTGGCTCATCTTCGTCCACGTACAAACCTCTTTAGCGCTGTTTTCCGTATCAGAAGTGTTGCTGCAATGGCAGTTCATACTTACTTCCAGGATAGAGGATATCTCTATGTACATACTCCTCTTATCACAGGCGCTGACTGTGAGGGATCAGATCAGATGTTTAAGATCACTACCTTCAACATGAATGATCTTCCAAAGACTGAGGATGGCAAGGTGGATTTCAGCAAGGACCTCTTTGGCAAGCAGTCTTTCATCACTGGATCAGGACAGCTTCAGGGCGAGACATTCGCTATGGCTTTTGGTGATATCTACACATTTGGTCCTACATTTAGAACAGAGAACTCTAATACTCAGACACATGCCAACGAGTTCTGGATGATTGAGCCTGAGATGGCTTTCTGTGATCTTCAGGGACTTATGGATATCGAAGAGGAAATGCTCAAGTTCGTAGTTAAGTATGTTTGTGACAAGTGTCCAGAAGAGATTGATTTCTGTGACAAGTTCGTATCCAAGGGACTCAAGGACAAGCTTAACGCTATCGTAAACGCTGAGTTTACACGTATCAGCCATCATGATGTTATCGACATTCTCAAGAAGGCTGATGTTAAGTGGGAGTTCGAGCCAGACTACGGCGAGGATATTGCTAAAGAGCATGAGAAATACATTGTTGATTACTTCAATGGTCCAGTATTTGTAACAGACTGGCCCAAGGATATCAAGGCATATTACATGAAAGTCAACCCTGACAACAAGACAGTTGCAGCTGTAGACCTTCTTGTTCCACAGGCTGGAGAGCTTATGGGTGGTAGCCAGAGAGAAGAGAACCTCGACAAGCTTATCGAGAGAATGGATGAGATGGGCGTAGATAAAGAGGGTATCGACTGGTATCTTGACACTAGAAGATACGGCGGCTGCATCCACAGTGGCTTCGGTATGGGCTTTGAGCGTCTTATCATGTACTTAACTGGAGTTGAGAACATCCGTGACGTAATTCCTTATCCTAGAACACCTAGAAACTGTGAATTCTAATTTATTAGGGCACCCCGCGTGGGTGCCCTTTTGATTGTGCTCCGCTAAGGATGCGCATACTGTTCTATATGGCTTTGTTGTTGAAACTGATTTTGGGATGTCATAATATATACTTAGGGTATTTTTTAGCAAAAGCCTAAAATAGAGAGGACAAGGGGGATAGGTATGAAAAAAAGGAAACATATTCTTTTTAGAATAATAGCTATAGCTCTTGTTATGTCTTTTTTCATGGCGGAGCCAGCAGCAGTATATGCCAAGACTAGTGAGGAACTAGAGGCTGATCAGAAAAAGCTTGAGGAAGAAGAAAAGAAGCTTGAGAAGCAAAAAAAGGATCTGGAAAAGCAAAAGACCGATAGTCAGAATAAGTTAAATAATGCAAACAGCCAGATAGGAACCATCTCAGAAGCCCAGGGTGAAACTCAGGAAGCTATTGATGAGACAAATGGTGAGCTTGTAGGACTTATGGCTGATATTGAGCTTATCAAGGAAGATATATCCGCCAAGGAAAAACTGATTGAGCAGACACAAAAAGAGTATGACGCTGCCAAGGCACAGGAAGAAACTCTCTATGCAGCAATGGTTCAGCGTGTTAAATATATGTATGAAAAAGGTGATTTTTCATATGTTCAGATTCTTTTGACGGCAACTAGCTATTCAGATGCTCTTAATAAGGTGTCTTACGTAGAGCAGCTGTATGAATATGACAGGACTAAACTTGCGGAATACGTAGCGGCCAAGAAAGCAGCAGAGGCCTATGGTATACAGCTTGAGGCTGAGAAGTCTGAGCTTGAAACATCCAAGTATGAGCTGGAGGAAGAGCAGAAGTATATGGAAGAGCTGTTGGCCCAATATAAGGCTAAATATGCTGATTATGAGGTCAAGCTTGCCAAGGCCAAGCAGGACGCAGCAGTATATACAGCTCAGGTTAAGAGCCAGCAGTCCAGCATTGCGAGCCTTCAGAAGCAGATTGAAGCCAAGCAAAAAGAGGTGGATGCAGCCAAAAAGGCTACCAATGATGCCAAGGCTGCAGAGCAGACTGCAAGCGCACAGACGGATGGAAACGGAGATGGCTCAGGATCTGGTTCCGGATCTGGAAGTTCAGGTGGAAACTCTGGCGGATCCAAGAGCTATGCAGCTCCAGGCAGTCTTTCCGGAGCTAATATTGCAAGCTACGCATGTCAGTTTGTAGGTAATCCTTATGTACCTGGTGGAACAAGCCTTACAAACGGAGCAGACTGCTCAGGATTTGTACAGTCAGTGTATAAGGCCTTTGGAGTATCGGTACCTCGTACATCATGGGCACAGGGAAATTACGGAAGAGAAGTTTCGTATTCAGATGCACAGCCAGGTGACGTTATCTATTACGGCGGACATGTTGGAATATATATAGGCGGTGGGCAGATTGTACATGCTAGCACGCAGAAGACTGGAATCAAGTATTCACCTGCAACTTACAGATCAATCATTACGGTTAGGAGATTTATTTAAAGAGATCTTGCTTGAAATTATCGACATTGGAAGTGATTATCACAGTATTTGTGAAATAAATTTCAGACATATTTTGATGAGATTGTGATATTATGCTAGTGTGCTGAGGTAATAAAAAT
Source organism: Butyrivibrio sp. XBB1001 (assembly GCF_000424505.1). Lineage (NCBI taxonomy): Bacteria > Bacillati > Bacillota > Clostridia > Lachnospirales > Lachnospiraceae > Butyrivibrio > Butyrivibrio sp. XBB1001. The sequence goes on from NZ_AUKA01000015.1 coordinate 45,563, forward strand.
TTACCCAATTGCTTATATTTAATTAAAGATGAGCAAGTCAGCGCATTAAGACAGTTTATATATATTTAGACTGAGTTATGGTATTATGTGAGAGATTGCTTTGAATATCTTTGAGCAATCGGAATTTGTTAGTAGTTTTTCTATAATATTGGAAAGGTAGATATTTAATGGCGGCAGAGGAAAAGGTTATAGTCATTGACTTTGGCGGGCAGTACAACCAGCTGGTGGCACGAAGAGTCAGAGAATGTAACGTGTACTGTGAGATTTATTCATACCGTACACCAATTGATCAGATCAAAGCGATGAATCCTAAGGGAATCATCCTTACAGGAGGCCCAAATTCCTGCTATGAAGAGGGAGCACCTACTTATACCAGGGAACTTTTTGAACTTGGAATACCGGTTCTTGGACTATGCTACGGCGCTCAGCTTATGATGCATGTTCTGGGAGGCAAGGTTGAGAAAGCTCCAGTTCGTGAGTATGGCAAGACAGAGACTTTCATTGATGGTTCCAAGGAAGCTCTTTTTGCAGGAGTTGAAGACAAGACTATAGTCTGGATGAGCCATTTTGACTATATCAGCAAGGTTGCTCCAGGATTTGAGATTATAGCTCATACAGCAGATTGTCCTGTTGCTGCTGCGGCCTGCGAAGAAAAGAAGCTCTATGCTATCCAGTTCCACCCCGAGGTACTTCACACCGTTAAGGGTAAAGAGATACTTCATAACTTTGTGCGCGGAATCTGTCAGACAGCTGGCACATGGCGCATGGATTCCTTTGTTGAGAACACAGTTAAGGAAATCCGAGAGAAGGTCGGCGATGGTAAGGTTTTACTTGCTCTTTCCGGCGGTGTCGACTCATCTGTATTGGCAGCTCTTTTAGCCAAGGCTATTGGTAAGCAGCTTACATGCGTGTTTGTAGATCATGGTCTTCTTCGTAAGAATGAGGGAGATGAGGTTGAGGGCGTATTTGGCCCTAATGGTAATTTTGATATCAATTTTATCCGTGTTAATGCGGCAGATAGATACTACGCTAAGCTCAAGGGTGTAGAAGAGCCTGAGCGCAAACGTAAGATAATCGGTGAAGAGTTCATCAGAGTATTCGAGGAAGAAGCCAAGAAGATTGGAACAGTAGACTTCCTTGCTCAGGGAACTATTTATCCAGATGTTGTAGAATCAGGACTTGGCGGCGAGTCAGTTGTGATCAAGTCACACCACAACGTTGGCGGACTCCCGGATTATGTTGATTTCAAGGAAATTATCGAACCACTTCGCTCATTGTTCAAGGACGAGGTTCGTAAGGCTGGACTTGAACTTGGCCTTCCTGAATATCTTGTATTCCGCCAGCCATTCCCAGGTCCAGGCCTTGGAATTCGTATAATAGGCGAGGTTACAGCTGAGAAGGTTCGAATCGTTCAGGATGCAGATTATATCTATCGTGAGGAACTTGCAAATGCTCATAAAGAGGGCATTTGTCCAAAGCTTCCTGACCAGTATTTTGCAGCCCTTTCCAACATGCGCTCTGTCGGTGTAATGGGTGATGAGCGTACCTATGACTACGCAGTAGTCCTCCGCGCTGTAGAGACCATCGACTTCATGACTGCTGAGGCTTCTGAGATTCCTTTTGAAGTATTGCAGAAGGTGATGAGCAGGATCATCAACGAGGTCAAGGGCGTTAACCGCGTAATGTACGACCTTACAAGTAAGCCACCAGGAACTGTGGAATTAGAATAAAATAACGAGTGTTATTGTAATGGGCCCTGGAAGCGCATATACGCGACTTCTAGGGCTTTGTTGTTATACTGGCTGAATTCGTCAGAGTCTAATCCTTAAGGCATAACCGTATGGGAATCAATACGGTTAGAAATCTCTTTACTTTTTTTCTGTGTTGTTATATATTGTCACTTGTATTTCAAGATAGTTCTTTTCAAAGTTCGTTTTGAAATGGCTGTTCTTTCTGGGACAGCTTGGTAATTCCCATAATAATAGATAAAGAAGGGGCAAAAGAAGACGGCTTACGTGAGCAGTGGCTTTTTTGAGCTACTATTCGCGTATTGACATGCATGATATTCATGGCATCTACGTGAGATGTTGCTCTTGATTCTTGTGGTCCACGTAGAAATAAGTAGATATCTGGAAAATTTACGTGAGGAAGGGCCGGTTAACAAGAGTGTATCACGTAGAATGCCTGAATATCAGTGCAGCACTACGTGATAATAGTCAAAAGATAAAGTAGAGTCACGTAGATCTGAAAAAGGAGTTTGGTGATGCAGGATTACAAGGAAGAATTGGAAAAACAAATACAGGAGATAGATGCTCTAATAACCCAAATTGATAAGAAGGCGTTAAGGGTAAAAAGCCTGAACAATTGTGGTATTGCAATAAGTAAGAGTAACGGGAAAGACCAGTATTACTGGGTAGACAAGCTTGCACAAAAGCGGAAGTATGCGAGAATCGAAGAAATGGACAAGCTGAAGAAGGTGGCACAGCGAGATTATGAAACGCTACTTAAAAAGAAGCTTGTAAAAATCAGAAATGATATTTGGGAGTTTTTAAAGCTCTATGATATAAAGTCACTTGAAAATGTGTATATGGGCATGGCAGATGCAAGGAAAAAGCTTGTTACACCGATCATTGAACCTCTGGAAATATATGTTGAGAATTGGAAGAAAGAAATCTACGAGCCGATGGGAATTAATGAAAGTGTTACAGAGTTTTTTTCAAACAATGGAATAAGGGTAAGATCAAAATCTGAGCTGATAATAGCCAATATGCTGGAACAAAGTGGTATTCCATACAGGTATGAATACCCACTTGCACTTAAGGGCATGGGAGCTGTAAGACCAGATTTTACATGCCTTAATATCCGAACTAGAAAGGAATATATCTGGGAACATTTTGGAATGATGGATAACATAGCTTATGCAAACAAGAATATAGTTAAGATAGAGGCATATGAGCAAAGTGGATATTTTCTGGGGAAAAATATGATCATGACATTTGAGACTTCTCAACATGCCATCAGTTCTAATATAATAAAGGCTATGATTAAAGAATATCTAGTTTAGCAGGTTATGGCGCAATTCAACTTGAGGGATAAATGTCCATATAAAATGCCGGGAGGATAGCAGTTTTGGAAGATTACAGTAAACAACATAAGAAAGCCTGAGTTTACAGCGATAGCAATAAAGCGGTGAGTAAAGTTTTGTTATAACCGTTCTTTCTATATGAAGCTGCTGGGGTGGCTGTTATCATTCTTTTTGTAAGGCGCCGATACAAGTAACAGGAAATAAGCAGATACGAAAGGATGATAAAAATGAACAGAGATATTTTTATTAAAAACCTGACCGGAGACCGGATAGAGATGAGCCCCAAGGGAAGATGTGCTAATGAACTTTCCGTGGAAGAGTTTGAAAAAGGATATGAGAAGTTTTTCGAAATGATCTTTGAGATTGCCGATACGGATGTTTCCTCCATAACCGGATATGGGGAATTCAACGAAGACAATAAAGCCCCCTTTGCCACATTCGAGGAATTTGTCCGTGAGACCTTTAACGAGGATCAGGAGGGCTACTGGCACAACTGGACGCAGATGTTTGAGACGACGTTTCTCAAGAAGGACTATTTCGACAAGATCTACGCGAAGATCATGCAGTATGCACCCTACTGCGAGGGGCAAAGGTTCCTTGCAAACAACAACACCTTCTTCGTCAACATGATCGTCGACGATGCAGGCAAAGCATACTGCGCAGACTGGGGACGTGCCGGCATCATGGACTTCCTTATGGATTTTGCAATCCTCGATTTGAATAAGCCCTATCTCCTGGTTCCGGAAAAACTGTATGAGTATGCAAAAAGAAATAATATAGATATAAAAAACTATAAGGAACGTTTTCTGTGCATGGCGTATTTTAAGGGACTGCACACACTCATGTGGCATGCTTCCATCGACGATCTGGAGTCCTGTGAGTCCATTACCAGATCCATAAACGAATTGGAAGAGCGCATGAACAAACTGGTCTGATCAAAAATGAAATATGAAAATGCCAAGGATATTCTCCCCGCAAGTCTTTTGAAAGAAGTGCAAAAGTATGCGGAAGGAAAAGCTATTTATATACCCAAGTGCGAAAAAACTAAAGGCTGGGGAGAAGCATCCGGATATCGTGAAAAACTGAATAAGAGAAATGCCCTCATCTGCAGCAGATATGCTGCAGGTGCCGGCATCGTGGAACTGGCTGAAGATTTCTACCTGTCTCCGGAATCAATCAAAAAGATCGTATATGGTAAGAAGATAAAGCTTCCCGTGTATTCCCCGAGCATTTACTCTGCAAAGCAGTATTCGGATGCAGGCGTAGGTGAAGAATGGGTAAGGATATATCTGGAGAATGGAGGACTGGAAACACCTGACGGGGAGGAGTTTTTCCTGTCTGAACTGGTAAAGATACCCCTTCGGCTTATAGAAGATGATGCAGATGTGATCATAAATAAAAAATCGGATGGATACACAGATGTACCGTTGATCGCTCTATTTGAGGGACACAGATTCAGAAGTTACTGTGGAGAAGAAAATCTTGCTTTGCTGAGAAAGGAAAAGAAGAACGCTCACTGGGCTTTTATTTTCGTGAGCCACAAGGAGTACAGTTACTATCTTAACAACTTCGGCAAGCAGTTTCAGAGAGGAACATAATTACCTGGAAAAAAGCGTGGAGGAATGCGTATTGACAAATGTTTTAGAGAAGGCAAAAGTCATTTATGATTTAGAGAATTATGAGTTTGAACAAGTGGGCGGACATGACGGCGGAAGAAACCTCGTCTATGTCTGCAAACAAGAGGAAGAAAAGAAATGCGTATTAAGAATATCCGCGCTTGGTGACAGGACGATGGAGGAATATGAGGCAGAGACGGAATTCGTGCATTACCTTGCGAAAAACGGTGCATCCGTCGCGGATGTGATTCCTTCGAGGAGCGGAAAACTCGTGGAACGCATGCAGGTAAAACCTTCGGTGATCGGTTTAAGCGAGGCTGCTGATGGAGCAGAAGGGGATGCGGAATGCTTTGTATCTTTGTTTGCGTATGCTAAAGGAATCCTTCTCAGCAAAAACGGATATCATTACAGAGATGGGGCACCGCTTTCCGAGCTGTTTTACAACATGGGAAAGACCATCGGAGCGATTCACAGGCTCTCGAAGCAATATCGGCCGATACACCAAAGGCAACAATATTTTGACAAGTACAACATGGAGTATGTCGATAAGGTGATCCCTGATGCTTATGCGGAGCTGAAGGCGGCCATTGCGGATCGCCTGGAGAGGTTCAGGACGCTCCCCGTGGATCCGGAGAGCTATGGCCTTGTACATTTTGATTTCAGCGACGGGAATTATCACGTGGATTTCAGTGACGGCGCAATTACGACCTTTGATTTCGACAATTGCATCTATTGCTGGTACATGTTTGACCTTGCACATCTTTGGACGCATGGCGTTGGCTGGTGTCAGTGGATGCCGGACGGAGAAAATCGCCTGGCCTACATGAATGAAGAGTATTTTGCGACCATTTTAGAGGGTTACCGGAGTGAGACAACGGTTTCCGAGGAGCTGTTGGAAAAGCTTCCGCTCTTTATCGACATGGTGCTGATCGAAGGCATTGTGGACGAGTTTGAGGGCGCCGCCAGGGAAGGTGAGGAGCCGGACCCGGAGGACGTGGAAGATTACGTAAAGTGCCTGATGGAAGCCATTCCATACGCAGGCATAGGAGTAGACTTAAAAAGGTCTTGTTAAGCTAATGAATAGCTTAGCAAGGCCTTTTCAATCTTGAGACCGTAACGATCTCCAATAGCAAAGAGCGTATGTTTAAGTCCGGTGAAAGAGTCGATATCAGGAACCTTCAGGGCATTAGGTTCGATTGATAGTGACGGGGGTGTGCCACGCTTCAGTTATATGTCATTAATGAAAAAACATATCTATGAGGATTCAGTAACATTTGGTATAGTAAATTTTGTATGCACTTGAGTAAGTTGATGCGTTTGTGCAAGTCGGCTTGCACTTTTATACTCAGATGATTTGCGGGACAGTGTCCCGTAAATGCGAGGGAGGGATGCTTATGATGGAAAACTAAATAGGATTGATGGAATGACATTAGTACGTGGGGAAGAAGTCCCAAATGGAGTTTTTCACCTTGTATGCGAAATTATAGTAAGACATGTCGATGGTACTTATTTGCTTATGCAAAGAGATCCCAGAAAACATCTGGGCGGAATGTGGGAAGCCACGGCAGGAGGGTCTGCGCTTCAGGGAGAAGATCCGATGACCTGTGCATTAAGAGAACTTTCTGAAGAAACAGGGATTATAGCGGATAAGCTTACGGAAGTCGGCCGTGTGTTACATCACCTACATAAATCAATATATGTAAACTATCTGTGCGAGACAGATGCTGATAAAAATAGTGTGGTATTACAGGAAGGTGAAACATCGGCATATAATTGGGTTACGGCAGAAGAACTACGCTCAATGCCCCGCAATGAACTGGCAACACAGAGGATGCTTAATTTTATTGAAGAACTGAAATGAGGGACGGAATATGTTAAAACATAAGCTAATAGAGCAAACTGAAGATTTTTTGAAAAAGGCTTTTGAGGATTCTTTATATCTGAACGCTGAGGAGCATTTATCGGGCAAAAAATATCGGTTAGAGCATACCTACAGGGTGGCCAATATAGGTCTTGAGATTGCGAGAAAAGAAGGATTTGATGAAACAGAGATGGTAATAGCCTGCTTGCTTCACGACATTTCGTATTGTGAGGATTTCGGAGAGAACGGCTGGATCGAACATGGAAGACGGGCAGCGCAACTGGCTCGCCCATTTCTCGCGGGGCTGGGCCTGCCAGAAGATCGAGTAAACGATATCTGCTATGGAATAGCTATTCATGTAGATGACAAAGCAGATTTTGAAGGAGAAAGAACGCCTTTTGCGCTTTCTGTGGGTGATGCTGACAATATCGATCGCTTTGATGTTTACCGCATTCATGAGATTCTCAGTCATGACGGCTTTCTTGGAATGGAATACGAACAAAAACGTGATTACGCCCAAAAGCGTCTTGAAAAGCTTCGTGAGATCATAGATATGCCTTTGGGAACGAAAGCAGCAGAGGAACTTTGGAAATCCCGTCTGTCTTTCTACATACAGTTTTTTGAAAAACTTGTCAGCCAGATAGAAAACAGTAAAAGAATTAAATAGAACATAAGTAACAGACCTTGAAAAGGACTAACGAGGCTCCTTTCCAAGGTCTGTTCTAAATGAACTGGTGACAAATTGTAACCAGTTGAAAATGAAAGCTCAGGATGGGAAAATGAGGTTGACAGATGTTGCTAATGCGGAGCAGCTGCCGGAGAAGCAAGAACTGCTGTTGAAAAGAGAACCGGCAAGCCTGTAATAACCAGCAAGAACGCAAATGAATTACAGAACCTGGTCACCGGTTTGATAGAGGATATCGGAAAATCCGATGACCAAGAAGACAATAATAAAGATTCATAAATCAGTTTTCAAGATTTTTAAGAAACTCTTTTACATCAGCACAAAATTCCTGAGGAGCAGCCATATGTGCGTCGTGTCCACATTTATCGATCACATACATATGCTTTTGAGGCGCTGTTATTGCATCATAGTATTCCGTGGTCTTGTCAGTAGGGCATACCCAGTCCTCTGACCCTGAAATAAAGCAGACTGGAACATCGTAGTCTAAAGAGTCCTCGTAAACACTAAAGCTCATGACTGTGTCAAACAAAGGCTTGTTAAGCTCTACAAAACTACTTATATTGCCTAACTGCTTTGAAAACCATTTTAGATCATCTATGTTTGCATAAGGCGAAAACAATGCTAGCCCTACCTGACCTGACTCTTTTTCCACAGGATGATACTTGGATGTGTGATTTCTCAATGCTATAAGTGTTGGAATTCCTGGATCTGCACAAAAATCCTTGAAAGCATTGTCCATATCTGTAGTGTCATCTCCCGCCAGCTTGGCCTTAGAAACAGCATCGTGGTAACTGTATATATCAGCATCTTCCAGGGAAACAAGCTGCTCAATTCCGATATATGCCAATACCTTGTCGGGGTGCTGTTTCACATAAGTACTCCCTAGTGCAGTACCATAAGAATGCCCCATTATTATCACTTTATCCTGGCCAAATCTATCACAAGCATATGTAACAAGGGCATCTAGATCCTCAAGCGCCTGATCAAAGGACACCGTCTCATTGCTTGGGTCTTTATCTATATTTCTATAATATGTCCTTCCACATCCTCGCTGATCCCAGCCAATAAAAGTGTATTCATCAGTAAGATAATCAGAAAAACAATAAGTTATGAAAGTATCTGGTCCTGCCGGCCCTCCATGAAGATATATGACTACAGGATTAGAGTTATCCACTCCCATCATCATTACATACTGCTTCTGACCATTTATATCTATGTAAGTAGTCTTATTGACACCGTCTTTATACATGATCTTGTGATGTGCATAATTAAAGCCCCTGAGTATCACTATGGCCAAAATGCACACGAGAATTATTGCTGCAATAGCTATTACTATAAATTTTAATATTTTAAGCAGAATGTTTTTAAGTGTTTTCATGTTGTTTCCTGTTCCTTTAGTGCTTCTCTAACTCAAAAGCATAATCATCCAATTCCGTACATTGACTTCTGCTCCTTGGTCATTTCGATTCCCTGCAGAAGGCCCTTGGTTTTATCAATAAGTTCATCTACTGTGTAACGCTTGAAATATCCAACCTGTGTTTCGCTAGATGAATCTTCATAGCCGTATACAATAAATGCTTCTGTAGAGACGTCATAACCCAAGCACGAAGGAATAGCTGCTATCTCAGTCCAAGTGTCAAGTTCGAAGACATCCATAAAACCTCCTGCATATGCAAAGAGAAGGTTATTTTCTGCGTCAACAACTATCTTGTCATTACTCGTTCTAGAACCATTTGAGTACGCTGAAAGATCACTTTTGCCGATAAATTCGCCTGTTTCGACGGAATATCTGTATAGAGAACCGTTTTTATATGCAACTATCAAAAGAGCCTGTGAATCCTGAGGATTATAGAAATCCATAACAAGTGGCACCAGATTCATGCAGGAAATCTCTTTTACAGATTCTCCTTCACTATTTATCAGAACAATAGTATGGTCGTCACTAAATGCAAATAAATCTGATGCAGGATCATAGGAAGATAGTGTTGTGCCATTCCAGTTTTCAGGAAAATGAATGGTTTTTATATCACCAGTAGATGCATTTACTAGTACGTCAATTTCTTTAAACTGTAAATAAACAGTATCTAACTCAGGAAAGTAATTGAGGTTTTTAAAATATTTGTTTTCAAGGCCGGAGATAGGAGTAACGGCAACTTGATTATCTGTAACATCTATTACTCCTATACCAGGTATTTCCTCCGATGAGTCATAATAGACTATCTTTGATCCATACATGACAAAAGATTCCAGTTTAAAAGAGCTATCTAAACTCTTAAACTGTTCAGGGGTGCGTTTTTTTACATCCTTGGTCAGGATATTGATATTAAATATCTTTGTTAATGTGTCACCATCTTCTTTAACGTTTCCAACAATAAAAAGATTGTTGTCGTACTTTCCAAGTATGTTACAGTCGTAAGAGGAAAGGCCTTCTAGCACTACACTACCAAGATATTTCTTTTCATCGATGTCATATAAGTGCAGAAGCGAGTTATCACCATCACCATTGACTATAAGTGCCAAAAGTGAATCATCCATATAGCGGCAGTCATCACTTATATATCCAAACTTTGGTGAGTTTTCAAAGAGCTGAAACTCTTCATCATATACTTTATTGGCATAGTAGGTAATGGAAGGACTGAGAGTCTGGTGTGTATATGCACCGCTCCTTGTCAAGGCAGCACTAGACAGGTCATCGCTGAATCTTTCGTAGATGCCAATTCCTGATGTGGAAAGTCCATCCTTTTGCATGGCAATGTTTCCCTCTTTTGTTACATAGCAAGGAATGCCATCGTTATCGTTATCACTTGCATCTATGATCGAGTCGCCAGTGTTGTCTCTAGCAATAAGCTCACCTGTTTCTGAATCCCAGATTTCACAAATGTTTCCAGAAAAATAGGCAACGGAGCCATTTGCCATGGGAAGAAAGCCGGAGTTGAACATAACATTGTTACAGACAAAATCATTCTCCCAAATGGTAGAAAGATCTTCTGAATTACAACAGTATATTTGGGTGTGATCCTCTGTTACATAAGTGTAGTTGTACATGCGTGTACTACTGTCTAAGGAGCCTTTTGACATATCCCAGCAAGAGATGTAAATGTTGTCATTGATCCATTGGATATGATTAGCCAAATACTGGTCTAGCGGCTTTTCTATAGTTTCTTCTGAGAGAAGATCATATTCAAATAAACTGTATACGGTATTACGGTTATCATCATACTGACTGGTAGCCAGGGCAAGCCTATTACCATCATCAGATAGTGCGTAGCTTGAACAATACTTATCAGCGCTAATGGAATCACGGGCTTCTTCAAAGATATATTTATCACTTAAAAGAGAGCCATCATTTATGTTAAATTCCAATATTTCACTTTTAAAATTACAGGCGATAAAGCTTTCATTAGAGCGCTTTAGGTAGGAAGCATCTGCAAAACTGCGATTAGTGTATTCATAGTTCCAGCGTTCGCTACCGTCTGCAAAATCGTATACAGAAAAACTGTGATCTCTGGCCACTATGAGAGTTGATGGGTCAAAGAAAAAGAAGTTACTTGTCTCATCATCAGTCTTGATTGTACGTAGAAGTTCCTTGTGAGTTTTTGTATCCCAGGCCATTACAACTCCGGAGGAATCCTTAGCAGCAAGGACAGTCTCGTCTGATGAGAGTTGAAATTTGTTTATATTTCCTGGCATCTGATAGTCCCAGGCAGCAGCCACGTTGGTTCCGGAAGGAGCCACATAAGCATATGAAGAATCAGTGATTGCCTTAAGCGCTTCGGGCGTAACTGGCATATCGTCATTTTCATCCTGAGGAAGAGCAGCAAGAGCGAGCTGCATAGCTTCAATCCTATTTTCGTTTGCAAGCTGTTTGCCAGATTCGTTGGAAAGGTATCTGGACTGGTTTTCCAGAGAGTGGATATAGTTTTTGTGGATAAGTCTGCTGGTGTAAAGAGTATATCCAGCAAAACCAATAACAAGGGCCATAGCAGCTGCAAAAATAGCTGATAGTCTTCGAATCTTGTACTGACGCTGTCTGTTCATTAGTTCATCGTAGGAACAGCCAATGAGAGTTGCAACCAGACGTGGAAGCTCCTCTGATCTTGCTTTTTTAATGGGAAGCCTGTAATCGCAGGATAAGGGCTCAAGCGGAACTTCTACTGTTTGTGAATTACCATTCTCGTCCTGAAGAGTCTTTTTATCTGATAAAAGAATTTGCGGAATAACTTCAAATGGTTCTCCATCCGCTAGGACTGTAAGAATTTGATTCTTAGTGTGATTCTTAAGGAAAGTCTCTATCTCTTTTTCTACCCAGGTGGATTTTCTGGTGTTAGTTGAGCAAATAACTATGAGATACTCAGAATTTTCCAGAGCGCTTGAAATGGTATCGTTAAGATCATTGGTAATAGGAAGCTCATCTTTGTCCCTGAAAATACGGTCAATTCTCCTGCGCCCAGTGGATTCCTGTATGTTTTGTGGAATATGAAATCTTTCAAGGCCTTTAATGATCTCCTCTGCAATCTTATTGTCTAATTCTGCGTGTTTGTAGGAAATAAACGCATTGTAATGGTTTATCATAGCCTGATTCCTTTCAAAATAATGACCTGATAATGATAACACAAGGAAAAGAGTTTATAAATTCTTAACTCTATTTAATAAAGCGTTAATAGTTATGGTACATAAAATGGTGTAGCATATTTATCAGTGAAAAAATGTTTCACAGGATTTCACAATTTTCTTATGACGGAGGGACGATAGTATTATGAAAAGGCGGTTTGTAAGAAAGATGTTTGCAATGATCGTTACAGGAATCATGGCAGCAGCTTTGGTTACAGGGTGTGGAAGTGAGACGGCTCTTGAGGGGGAGTCGGCTACTGAAACAGCCATCGAGGATACTTCAGTTGCTTTGTCTGACAGCGTAGAGGGGACGGATGGTCAGGCAGAGGCAGCAGAAAACGAGATGGTTGCTCCTTACTTCAAGAAAGGCGTTTACGTAAACTATTCTGCAGAAGCAGAAAATCCACCAAAAACCTATTTCTATGTTTTCAATACCGATGGGTATGGTAGAACAGAAGATGGCGCCAATGATGGCATTGGTCTTCCATTTGACTGCACACAGGCAGGAGGAAAGGTTAATTTCTTCTTTGGTGGTGCTGATGAGAAACAGGAAGTATTCATCATAACTAGCGTTGAGAAGGGCGTTGTTAAAGGATATTTCGAAGGTGCCGAGGATCGCGAGTTGGTATTTGAGCCAGTTGCTGATGCCGATCCAGACACATTTATGGCTGTAAACTACCTGAGCGATGGGGAATATGTTTATAGAGATGCAAACGGATGGAGCATCAAATATGATCCAAATTGCTTTGACATTACACAGGACGGACCAATGGTTTCAATCGTATACACTGGAGAGTGCGCTGGAACTAATATGGTGCTTGTGACTTATGATGTTGAGCATAGCGGCAAGGCTGCTCGAGATGAGAGAGTTCAGTCTTGGGGCGAAAAAGCTACATCTCAGGATTCTATTTTCCCAGGAACAGAGGATGTTACAGGTTACTGGGCTATGCTTCCTCCTGAAGAGGATGGATCAGGAATGTATATGACATCAGTGTCAAGAGATTACATGGATGGTTCACTTACATTTGAACTTACAGGACATAACAGCGGAGATGAGATGGCGGATATGGAAGTTTCAGACCGCATGGCTATGATCATTGATTCACTTCAGTTTGATTCTGCGCAGTGATTGCAGCCAATGAGCCAGAATATTTGGTAATTTTAGAAGTGATTTGCAAGATTAGTATGTAAAAGAGATATGTTTAGCAGGGTTCAGAAGTTAAAAGAGACGGTTTTTTATTAGGGGTAAAGTTTTCATACGTATAAAAAAGTCTGGAGATTTGCGACAAACGCACAAGTCTCCAGACTTTTTGCTTTATTTCAGACTGAACATATACTGTATCATCGTTAATGGTTTATTTATGTTCTGGGAAAAATTATCATAGTTTTAATAGAATTATTATCACTTCCCTATTGATTTATTATTGAACATAGGTTAATATCATTAAACGGTAATTGATTATTCTAGGTCAGTTTCCGCAGTCAATTATATATGAAGTTCTCTTATTCAGAGTGGTGGAGGTACATAGGACCGATGAAGCCACGGCAACCCCTTGATCATTCAGGAAGGTGCCAACCTGAGCGTGCAATTCCAGTTATGGACTACGAGCAATAAGAGGATCTGAAACGTCAATCAGTTCCGCTTGTTTGTGCACGCAACAAGCGGATTTTTTTGCGGGTTAAGTCAGAGATATCCGAATCTGTCTTAACGAAGCAGCTAAAAAGAAAGGAAAGAATATGGATAAGTTTATTTTCACATCAGAATCAGTTACAGAAGGACATCCAGACAAAATCTGCGATAACATTTCTGACGCTATCCTTGATGCCTGCATGGAGCAGGACCCAATGAGCCGTGTAGCTTGTGAGACAGCTACATGTACAGGCTTTGTTCTCATCACAGGTGAGATCACAACAAAGGCTCACGTTGACTATGCTAAGATCGCACGTGAGACAATCAAAGAGATTGGCTATGATGATTCAGCTAAGGGCTTTGATGGCAATACATGTGCAGTACTCGTAGCACTTGATCAGCAGTCAGCTGATATCGCTATGGGTGTTGACAAGGCTCTTGAGGCTAGAGAGAACCAGATGACAGATGAGCAGCTTGAAGCCATCGGTGCTGGTGACCAGGGTATGATGTTTGGTTACGCTACAAACGAGACAGAAGAGTACATGCCATACGCTATCAGCCTTGCACACAAGCTTACCAAGAAGCTTACAGAAGTTAGAAAGAACGGAACTCTTCCATACCTCAGAGCAGATGGAAAGAGCCAGGTTTCTGTTGAGTACGATGAGAACGGCAAGGTTAAGAGACTTGAAGCTATCGTTATCTCAACTCAGCATGATGAGAAGGTTACACAGGAGCAGATCCACGCAGATATCAGAAAGTACGTTATCGATGCTGTAGTTGATCTTGCACTTGTTGATGACAATACTAAGATCTATATCAACCCAACAGGACGTTTCGTTATCGGCGGACCTCAGGGTGATGCTGGTCTTACAGGACGTAAGATCATCGTTGATACTTACGGTGGAGCAGCTCGTCACGGCGGCGGTGCTTTCTCTGGTAAGGACTGCACAAAGGTTGACCGTTCTGCAGCATACGCAGCAAGATACGTTGCCAAGAATATCGTAGCAGCTGGACTTGCTGACAGAGCAGAAATCCAGATCTCATACGCTATCGGTGTTGCACAGCCTACATCAGTTCTTGTTGATACATTCGGAACAGGTAAGGTTTCTGATGAGAAGCTTACAGAGGCAGTTCGTAAGGTATTTGACCTTCGTCCAGCTGGTATCATCAAGATGCTCGACCTTCGTCGTCCTATCTACAAGCAGACAGCAGCTTACGGCCACTTCGGACGTAACGACCTCAACCTTCCTTGGGAGCAGACAGATAAGGTTTCAGAGCTTCAGGCAGCAGTACAGTAATTGTTAACTAAAGCGCATTTTATAATCCCGCTGATTTGTATAAATTAGCGGGATTATTATGCGTAAAAATGGAAAGTGTTGCGAACGCAACATATTACCAAATGACTTTGTATAAAAAATGTAACAAAGAATTACAGTGCAAAATAGCACTGATGATCATAGATGTAAATTATTGTTTATGTAAGAGGAGAATTAGAAATGAAAAGAGCAAACGCACAGGATATGAACATGATGCTGGATGGAATGTTACTTCCAGGAGATGCCTATAACGTAAAGGTTTTTGCACAGATTATTCCTACAAGCCCAATTTATTATCTTACAATGTGTGGTGGAGCACTTGGAGCACTTATAGGTGGCCTTTTCCAGGATGAGTTTGGTTCAGCAAGATTACACAACGCATACATTGGATTCACAAATAACTCAATGAATTTTGCAGTTCTTGATGATTGGCATATTGACAAGTTCGCATTGGCCAAGACATTTAGCCTTGCAGATATCACAAAGGTTAATTTTACTGATAAAATGGTTGCTTTCCAGGCTACAATCTGGTTTGGTAAAAAGAAGGTTCGTATTTCTATTCCTAAAAAGGTTAGAAAGACAGATCTTGCGCAGCAGGCAGATTGCATTGCAGTTATCAAGGACTACCTCACACAGGTAAAGAATGCAATAAAGGCTCAGAAGAAAGCTGCATGATGTAAAAACAAAAGACTTCAAAAATATAGATAGTAGAAAAGCTACAAAAAAGGAGTTTTCGCTAGATAGTAATAGTGAAAACTCCTTTTCATTTAATACATTTATGTCATCTGCACATTCTCTTTACCAAGTAGTTCTTCCAAGGCTTCTAAAGTCACCTTGTCAGCTTTTATAGACTTGGCTCTGCCAAGCTTTTTGATCTGCTTGGTATCTGTCAGATAAATGCTGATCTCGTCACGGCCATCGCTGCTTGCAATGATCTTTTCAAGAGCATCGACTTTGGATTCGTAAGTATCTTTATTAGGGAATCTCAGCCACACAGTCTTGGCTACTTCGTCAAAGAGCTGAATCTTGCTGGCTATGAGTTTGGCATCCCTCTCGTCTTCTACAGAAACACGGCCTTCTATAAAGACCTTGGCATCTTCATCGAGTCTGCCGGCGTTAGCTTCGTAAGTCTTGGGAAATACAATAACTTCCACAGAACCCACAAGATCTTCAAGAGTGATAAAGGCCATGATCTGGTCATTCTTAGTGTATTTTATTTTTTTCTCACTGATGATTCCACCGATAGTTACAGTGGAGCCATCCTGAACCTCAGGAGAACCGCTTTCATCATCAAGATAAAAATCTGTGGTGGTGTTTGTAATCTTCTTTTTCCACATACCAACATACTCTTCAAGAGGGTGGCCAGAAACATAGATTCCCAACACCTCTTTCTCAAATTCAAGCATCAGTTCCCGTGGGAATTCGCCAACATTTGGAAGCGGAATCTCATATTCCTTTTTGGCCTCTTCACCTGCAAAATCGAACAAAGTCATCTGACCTGCCATGACATTTCTGCCAGAATTGTGGAGCTGATCCATGATCTGTGAGTAAACAGTCATGTGCTGCTTTCGGGTTCCCTCAAAACAATCAAAAGCTCCGGCTTTTATAAAGTTTTCCACAGCACGTTTATTAACATCATTTTCTCGACCTGACATTCTTGTCAGAAAATCATTGATTGTCTTGAACTTACCGTGGAGCTGTCTCTCTTTTACAATAGAGGCTATGACTGGCCTTCCAATACCCTTAATGGCAGTGAGAGCATAACGAATAGCTTTCTTGTGCCCAGGAGCACAAGTAACTACAGCTCCGGTGACAGGCTTGTCATTTTCTGATGCTTCGATCTCAGTAACAGAGAAACCATCAAAGCCCTCATTTATATCAGGTGGTAAAAGAGCTATCCCCATATTTCTGCAGCTCATGATATAGCCGGAAACCTTGCCAGGGTTATCGATTACAGAAGTCATTAGAGCTGCCATGAACTCTACAGGATAGTAGTATTTAAGCCAAGCTGTCTGAAGGGCAACAACTGCATAGCAGGCAGCGTGGGACTTGTTGAAAGCATACTTGGCAAAATCCATCATGGAATCATAGATAGCGTTTGCAACTTCTGGCGCGATGCCCTTAGAAGCACAGCCAGGAACGTTTTCCTCTGGATTACCATTTACAAAATTAGCTCGTTCAACCTCCATGACATGCTGCTTCTTTTTACTCATGGCACGGCGAACAAGGTCAGCTCGGCCAAGAGTATAACCGCCTAGCTGCTGAACGATCTGCATAACCTGCTCCTGGTAAACGATACAGCCGTAGGTTGGTTTCAAAATTGGCTCTAGCTCAGGCGTCTGGTAAGTTATGGAGCCGGCATCATTTTTTCCTGATATGTATTTAGGAATAAAGTCCATTGGACCTGGGCGGTAAAGAGATATGCCCGCTATGATATCCTCCAGGGACTGAGGTTTGAGCTCCTTCATGAAGGACTGCATTCCTCCGGATTCCAGCTGGAATATACCATCACATTTGCCACTTCCGATAAGGCCAAGGACATTAGGGTCGTTGTAGTCTATTTCATCTATATTTATATAGTTAGGATCACCAGGCCTTGCGCCAAGAGAATTGTTGGCAAAGCGCACAGCATCCTTGATAACAGTAAGAGTGCGGAGCCCCAGAAAGTCCATCTTAAGAAGGCCCAGCTCCTCAATTGTTGTCATTGTAAACTGAGTGGTCACGTTTCCTTCTGCAGAGCGTGAGAGAGGAACAAGGTCCTCTGCAGGAGCAGAGCAGATAACGACACCGGCGGCGTGGATAGAGGTGTGACGAGGAAGCCCCTCAAGCTTTTTGCACATATCGATCAGCTTGTGAACAGTTTCGTCAGTCTCATACTGGGTTCTGAGCTCAGGGTTCATCTTGAGTGCAAGATCAAGAGTCATGTTGAGTTCCTGAGGAACCATCTTGGAAATGTTATCTCCAAAGCTATAGGGAAGATCCATAACCCTTGCCACGTCGCGGATAACTCCCTTGGCAGCCAGGGTTCCAAAGGTTATGATCTGCACAACCTTGTCAGCACCGTACTTTTCAGTTACATAATCTATTACATCCTGACGCCTCTCGTACTCGAAGTCCACGTCAATATCAGGCATGGATACACGTTCAGGATTAAGGAATCTCTCAAAGAGAAGATCATACTTGATAGGGTCAATGTTGGTGATATGCATGCAATAGGAAACAATACTTCCGGCAGCAGAACCTCTTCCCGGTCCAACAGCGATGCCGTTTTCGCGGCAATAGTTGATGTAGTCCCATACAATAAGGAAATAATCAACATAACCCATGCGCTTGATGACACCAAGCTCATAGTCAAGCTTCTCTTTTAACGTGCCATCATCATCGGGATAGCGCTCATGAAGACCATCAAGACAGAGTTTGTTAAGATAAGTCCAGGAATCATAACCTTCTGGAACCTCGAAGTGAGGCAACTTGGTAACACCAAATTCAATTTCAACATTACATCTGTCTGCAATCTTCTGGGTGTTGTCGATAGCTTCCTGTGCATAAGGGAAAAGAGATCTCATCTCTTCTTCACTTTTAACGTAGTACTGGCCACCTTCATAGCGCATACGATCCTCGTCACTTACCTTTTTGCCAGTCTGGATGCATAGCAAAAGGTCATGGGCCTCGGCATCATCAGCATAGGTGTAGTGACAGTCATTGGTTGCAACCAGAGGGATGTCAAGCTCCTGGGAAAGAGCCATAAGAGTAGCGTTAACGTGCCTCTGCTCTGGAATTCCGTGGTCCTGAAGCTCCAAAAAGAAATTGCCATGGCCAAAGATATTGTCGAGGCGGATCGCTGCCTCTTTTGCCTTATCTGGCGCACCCTTGACAATGTTCCTGGAAATTTCACCTGCAAGACAGGCAGAAAGCGCAATTATACCCTCGTGAAACTGCTCAAGAAGCTCCATGTCAACACGAGGCTTGTAGTAATAGCCTTCAGTAAAGCCGCGGCTCACAATATGAGACAGATTGGCATAGCCTACATTGTTCTCGGCAAGGAGCACCAGGTGATAGTATCTGTCATCTGTCTGGACGGACTCCTTGTCAAAGCGAGAGCCGGGAGCTACATAGACTTCGCAACCGATAACCGGATTTATGCCTTCTGCGCGACAAGCCTTATAAAAATCTATGACACCGTACATGACACCATGGTCAGTGATAGCACCAGCTGTCATGCCAAGGTCCTTCAGGCGCTTAACATATTCTTTTATCTTATTGGAACCGTCCAAAAGAGAATATTCAGTATGGACGTGCAAATGAGTAAATGCCATTATTTTTCCCCAAAAACTTTTTAAAATATATGAGGAAATTATAACATAAATGGTGGGAAATTTAATGGATAAGCTGGAGAATCAGACCCCTTGCTATTTGCAATTGATATTAGAGGTAAAAAGTTTTATATTTTCACAAAAGATGAACAAAAAAACGATAAAAGTTAAAATTTCTTGAAATCGATTTCAGAAGGATTGCAGATTAAAAAAACTTGCGATAATATAAAAATAAGTATGACAAAGTATTGTCAATTCAAGGCTTTTGTATTATATTTTTATAGGATTTTAAGAGAAATATATTTTTGAATTGAATCGTAGAATTCAATGTTATGAATCGAGGAAATAATTATGGCGAAACAGATCAAAACTATTGGAGTTTTAACTAGTGGTGGTGACGCACCTGGAATGAACGCAGCTATCAGAGCTGTTGTTCGTAAATCCCTTGCAAATGGACTCAAGGTTAAGGGTATCAAGAAAGGTTACATGGGTCTTCTTAACGAAGAAATCATCGATATGGATAGACGTAGCGTATCTGATATCATCCAGAAGGGTGGTACTATTCTTGGTACAGCTCGTTGTATGGAGTTCACAACAGCAGAGGGTCAGGCCAAGGGCGCTGAGATCTGCCGCAAGCATGGAATAGATGGTATGGTTGTTATCGGTGGTGACGGTTCATACCGCGGAGCTCAGAAGCTTTCCCAGCAGGGCATCAATACAGTAGGTATCCCAGGAACAATCGACCTTGATATCTCTTGCACAGACTACACAATCGGATTTGATACAGCTATCAACACAGCAATGGAGGCCATTGATAAGATTCGTGATACATCTTCTTCACATGAGAGAGTTAGTATCGTAGAGGTTATGGGCCGTCATGCTGGATATATTGCTCTTTGGTGCGCAATCGCTAACGGCGCTGATGACATTCTCCTTCCTGAGAAGTATGACTACAACGAGCAGAGAATCATCGATAACATCATCGACAACCGTAAGAAGGGCAAGACACATCACATCATCGTAAACGCTGAGGGTATCGGACATTCAACATCTATGGCTCGTAGAATCGAAGCTGCTACAGGTCTTGAGACAAGAGCTTCTATCCTTGGTTATATGCAGCGTGGTGGTAGCCCAACATGTAAGGATCGTGTATATGCTTCTATGATGGGATGCTATGCAGCTGATATCCTTGCAGCTGGCAAGACAAACCGTGTTGTTGGCTACAGAAATGGCCAGTTCGTTGATTATGACATCGACGAGGCTCTTGCAATGAAGAAGAACATCAACGAGTACATGTACGAAATCGCTCGTATTCTTTAATTTATTGGATGATAAGATATTTAGAAATTTTGACGCGGCAGGATTATTCCTGCCGCGTTTTGTTGTACCGGAAGAAATGCGCTAAGGATGTTTGCATATAAAGTGTGATATACTTAATCCATATACTTTGTGATTTAAAAATATATGAGGAAATTAGATGATAACAAGTACAAGTAATGAGAGAGTTCGCAAGGTCGTAAGCCTTATGGAAAAGAGTAAAGCTCGCCGTGAGGAAGATGCCTTTGTAATAGAAGGAATGAAGATGCTAAGAGAGGCACCTGTACTCCAGGTTAGGGAAGTCTATGTAACTGCAAGATTTCTTGATAAGGCTACGGAAGAGGATAAAGAAATTCTCTGGAGATACGGAGCTGAAGAGGTTTCCGAGGATGTCATGAAGAAGATGGCTGCAACCCAGACCCCGCAAGGAGTTTTGGCAGTTATCAGTCAGTATCATTACACTCTTGAGGAAGTTATTGAAGGCTACAACCAAGATGATGAAAATGCAAGACCACTGATGCTCATTCTCGAGAATATTCAGGACCCTGGAAATGTAGGAACAATGCTTCGTTCCGGAGAGGGGGCAGGAGTAACAGGAATTATCCTCAGCAAGGGATCTGCAGATATCTATAATCCCAAGGTTATAAGATCGACCATGGGCTCAATTTTTAGAATGCCATTTATATATGTAGAAAGTGTTCCACAAGTTCTTGAAACACTCAAGGCAAGTGGTATCCATACTTACGCTGCTCACCTTAAAGGGGAGAAGAACTACGATGAATTTGACTATACTCAGCCAACAGCATTCCTTATAGGGAATGAGGGAAATGGTCTTACAAAAGAGACTGCAGATGCGGCAGATACTTACATCCTGATCCCGATGAAGGGTGAGGTTGAATCTATGAATGCGGCAACATCTGCAGCAATCCTGACTTTTGAAGCATCCAGACAGAGAAGAGGGTGATGCAGCAAATGAATTCAGATGCAAGCAATGTGGTTAATTATGCATGAGCAGTGCTGCACTAGCATCCAAAATGGATAAAAGGATACTTTGGAATAGATAGTAATTATGATAGAGAATCAGACACAAGGAGGCACGTTATGACAATTGGTTTTATTGGACTTGGAAATATGGCGAAAGCTATGATTGGCGGGATTCTGGCCAAGGGACTTATGGGCTCTAACGAGATTATAGGAACAGCAGCTACAGAAGCTACCAGACAAAAAGTTGCAAGCAAGTACGGAATCCAGATTCGCAGCTCCAATGCGGCCGTAGCCAAAGAGGCAGATATAATCATTCTGGCTGTTAAACCGCAGTATTTAAAGGTTGTTATTGCGGATATCATGGACAGTGTAGATGATAGTAAGATTATCGTCAGCATAGCAGCAGGCAAGACAATTAATTGGTTGGCAAAAGAGTTCGAAAAACCGGTAAAAATAATAAGAGTAATGCCTAACACTCCAGCCCTTGTTTTAGAGGGATGTTCTGCGGTTTGTAGGAATGACCTTGTAAGTGACAACGACTTCCAGTTCGTGATAGAGCTCCTTGAGAGCTTTGGCAAGGCATACACAGTGCCTGAATCCATGATGGACGTAGTGGTCGGAGTCAGCGGTTCATCTCCTGCTTATGTATTTCTTTTCATAGAAGCCATGGCTGATGCGGCAGTAGCAGGGGGTATGCCAAGGAAACAGGCTTACGAATTTGCAGCGCAGTCAGTTCTTGGAAGTGCCAAGATGGTCCTTGAAACTGGAAAACACCCTGGCGAACTCAAGGATATGGTGTGCTCCCCAGCAGGTACAACAATAGAGGCTGTTAGAGTATTAGAAGAAAAGGGCTTTAGAGCGGCAGTTATAGACGCTGTAAAGGCTTGCATTGACAAGAGTAAGCAACTGTAATTAATTTACAAAAAATAAACGGTAAATTGTAAAAATTTGACAAAAAAATCATTATTTGCTAATATCTATATGTTTTCGTGATGGTAACAAATTGCAATATATTTGTAAAAATTGCACGCAAGATTTATTACCAAATACAAAAATAATGCAGAGGATAGCAAAGATATGAAAAAGGCAGTAAAGTTATCCCTTAGGGAATTGAGACCTTTGATTATTTGTGGTCTTGTCTTTGTTCTATTTATTTCCCAGGGATTAACTGTAAATGCTAGGAGCAATAATACCGTTTCAGAGGTTGCTGTAGGCATTTCAAACATTATAAGTCCAATTTCTCCGCTTGGAATGGATTCCAGTGCGACAGAAGTTATTGTGGCATCCAATATGAACAAATCTTCTGATGCCAGTTCATCTTCCAGTACCAGTGAGGATGAAGGTTCTAAACTTGTCATGGCTAATGTGTCAAGAGTCATGAACGTCAGGGAAGAGCCTGACGAAGACGCGGCCAAGGTAGGAGTCCTTTATAAGGACTGTGGCGGCAAGATCTTAGAGAGGAAAGATGGTTGGACCAAGATCCAGTCAGGGGATCTGATTGGATGGGCCAATGATGAATATCTTTTATTTGATGAGGATGCTATAAACGCAGCATCAGACGTTGGTAAGCAGATTGTAACCAGCAACAGCACAGCTCTTAATATCAGGAAAGAGCCAAACGAGAAGGCGCAGGTTCTAGGTGTACTTACCAAGAATGTCTTTGTTGATATGATCGAAGATCTGGGGAATGGCTGGATCAGCGTTGATTACAACGATGAGACAGGCTATGTTCAAGCTGATTTCGTTACTACTGAGTTCAAGATTGACCAGGGTGAGACAATAGCAGCCATCAAGATTCGTGAGGAAGCTGAGAAGAAAGCAGCCCTTACCAAGAACCAGGGAGCAGTCAGCGCGGATGCTGATGAAGTTAAACTCCTTGCAGCACTTATCCAGTGCGAGGCAGGTAACCAGCCTTACGAGGGAAGAGTTGCGGTTGGTGCCGTTGTACTCAACAGAGTTAAGAGCGGCGCTTATCCTAACACTATTTACGGTGTTATCTATGCGTCAGGTCAGTTTACACCAGCCCTCAACGGAACAGTTGCCAAGGTTTACAACAGTGGCAAGATCTACGACATGAACTATCAGGCAGCTCAGGCAGCACTTAATGGTGAGACCACTGTAGGAAGCGCATGCCACTTCAGAAGAGTAAACGGACGTGAAGGTATCATAATAGGAGCACACGTATTCTGGTAATCTTATATAATTGAATTTATTATCGGGGAAAAGACATAGCTCTTTTCCCCGATTTTTATTGCCAGCGCAGTTACAATCAGCGTCCATTGTCCCTTTGTGTATTTAGTATTCTGTGTTATCATGGAAAAAGATGCACAAAAACGGAAACTAGATTACAGGAGGAGTAGGATTATGAACTTGTACGGACGCGATTTTTTGAAACTGCTTGACTACACACCAGAGGAAATTCAGTGCCTGGTAGACCTTGCTTCTGATCTCAAGGAGAAAAAGAAAAAAGGAATTCTCCACGACGAACTTCGAGGCAAGAACATTGCTCTCATATTTGAGAAGACCAGCACCAGAACAAGATGTTCCTTTGAAGTTGCAGCAAGTGACCTAGGTATGGGTTCAACCTACCTTAATCCAACGGATTCTCAGATTGGTAAAAAGGAATCCATTGCAGACACAGCAAGGGTTCTTGCTAGCATGTATGACGGCATCGAATACAGAGGCTTTGAGCAGGAGATAGTTGAGACAATTGCCAAGTATAGCAAAGTTCCAGTATGGAATGGACTTACCAACGAATTCCATCCCACGCAGATGCTGGCAGATCTTTTGACTATCAAGGAGCACTTCGGAAAGCTCAAGGGAATCCACCTGGTTTACATGGGTGATGCAAGATACAACACAGGAAATTCCCTCATGGTGGCTTGCGCCAAGATGGGGATGCACTTTACTGCAGTATCTAACAAGAAATATTACCCTAATGAGGAACTGATAAAGACCTGTCAGGACATTGCCAAGGAGACAGGGGCTATCATTGATTTTAATGAGGATCCAATTGAAGGAACTAAGGGCGCAGACGTTATATACACCGACATCTGGGTTTCTATGGGAGAGCCAGACAGTGTTTGGGAAGAGCGAATCCGCGACCTTGAAAAATACAGAGTTACAATGGATATCATGAATAATGCAGGCAAGAATAGCGTATTCATGCACTGTCTGCCTTCTTTCCACGACCTTAATACAGGAATTGGCAAGGAGATAAAAGAAAAATACGGTCTCAACGAAATGGAAGTAACTGACGAAGTCTTTGAATCAGATCACTCCATCGTGTTTGAAGAGGCTGAGAACCGCATGCACACCATAAAGGCTGTGATGCTGGCTACACTCAAAAATAGCTGATCAAAAGCTAAGAGTGCCGAACAATAATCATAGACACTGACAAATATAAAAAACGACATCATGTAAAGGCATAAGGGATTAGAACAGTGAACAAGGAGAGCATAGCAAAAAAACTTAATACTAATTGGGCAGGAAGGAACCTGATCTACAAGGATGAAACCGGATCAACCAACGATGACGCAAGGGAGCTTGCCCAGGAAGGGGCACCCCACGGAACACTAGTTGTGGCTGACAGGCAGATAACAGGAAGAGGCTCAAGGGGCAGATCCTGGGAAACACCTCAGGGAACCAATATCGCCATGAGTCTTGTTATAAGGCCTGACGCTCCACCGGATAGGATTTCAATGCTGACCCTCATCATGGGATTATCGATTGCAGAAGGCATTGAAGATGCGCTTATCATAGCCAACGATGAAGACCTTAGCAAGTCAACCAAGGTATACTTTGCTGGTCAGATCATAGCCGAGGTTAGGAACTTCCCCCAGATCAAGTGGCCAAACGACATCGTTATTGCAGGGAAAAAAATCTGTGGTATACTGACAGAGCTTCATATGAAGCCTGACAATACTATAGATGATGTTGTAATAGGTGTTGGCATTAATGTTAACATGGAAGACTTTCCAGAAGATATTAAGGATATTGCAGGCTCTATTTTATCAACAACAGGCGTAAGGCTCAGAAGGAGCCAGGTAATCGCCTGCTGTATGAAAAGATTTGAAGAAAACTATGAGAAATATCGTCAGCATTATGATCTGACTCTTTTACTGGATCAGTATGAGATGAGGCTCATAAACAGACACAAGCTGGTCAAAGTGTTAGACCCTAAGGGAGAATATGAGGCAATTGCTCACGGCATCACCAAGACTGGAGCTCTCGTTGTTTCTAATGAAGAGGGAGAAGAGTTTGAGATAAACGCCGGAGAAGTGTCTGTCAGAGGACTATATGGATACACATAAGGCGCAGGCGATGAGAATTGTTCTGTGCATATGTGGACAGCAATAGGGGACTTGTGACGGGTAGAGTGGAAAGACACAGAATTGTTGACAAGTAAAGTGGATAACAATAAGATTTTCGGCAGATAATGTGGAAAAATCCCAGGAGTAAGAAATGATTTTAGTAGTTGATGTAGGAAATACAAATATCACGTGCGGAGCATTTGAGGGCAAGAAGCTTGTCAGTTCCTTTAGAATGACCACAGGAACAGCAAGAACTTCAGATGAGTTTGGTTTGGAACTCATGGCGCTTCTCAACATAAACTCCGTGGATAAGGACAAACTTGAGGGCGTTATGATTGCAAGTGTAGTACCTCAGGTTATGCACGCTCTTGTAAATGCCATCATAAAATACATCGGCAAGAAACCTTACCTCGTGGGACCTGGTATTAAGACAGGTATCAGGATTTCTTTGGACAATCCAAGGGAAGTAGGGCCAGATCTTATTGTGGATGCGGTTGCTGGATATGAATTATACGGTGGACCGGTAATCGTGGTTGACTTTGGAACCGCAACCACCTATATTATGATAAATGAAAAAGGTGACTTTTTTACCGGAGTGGTTTGCCCTGGTATCAGAATTTCTGCAAAAGCTCTTTGGGAAGACACAGCTAAACTTCCTGAAATTGAGATCAGAAACCCAGGCAGCATCCTGGCCAAGGAGACAATCTCCAGCATGCAGGCAGGACTTGTGTACGGACAGATTGGCCAGACCAAATATATTATAGAAGAGATGAAGAGAGAAGCAGGATTTCCAAACGCCAAGGTAGTTGCTACAGGCGGACTTGGAAGGATCATTGCCCAGGAGACCAAAGAGATAGATGTTTACGATCCAATCCTTACTCTCCGCGGACTTCAGATCCTCTATGACAAGAACCGAAGGACCAAGCCGCAGCTTAAAGAGCTTGAAGATGAAAATGCACCTGAATGAGTGCTGTGCGACACTCAGACCGGATCAGCAAGGATAGTAGGTGATCCAAGACTAAATATGATGCAGATCATGGAAGCTGAGAATTTGTAAAAAAGTAGAAATATATAAAACAAGAGAAATTAATGAAATAGAAATAAGGAACAGATATGAGTGCTAAGGATTTTGAGGAACAGTATAATAAAGAATTTCGTGATATGGATCTTACAAGTGAGGAAGACAAGGAAGACCTCAAGATAGACGAGATGCAGAAGACCAACAAGGGAAGAGTTTTCGAGCAGGCAGCAGGCGGCAGAGTTGTTCTGTGCGGTGCCAACGCTTACGAGCAGAAATACTATTTTAACCCTGTATTTAAAGAGATTCCTGAGTCAATCAAGAAAGAGCTGAATATTATCAGCGTTCTCTTTACCCAGGAAGCAGGTGGAATATTCACTATCGTTTTTGAAGAAGACGGTGGCATCAGCATCGAAACAAACGCTGATGAAGAAGACATCACCTATGACGAGATCACAGCAGGACTTCTTGTAAGTGAAGTTCGCAGAAAGAGACAGGACCTCTTTGAGGCACTGGGACTTTACTATAGAATCTATGTACTTCATGAGAATCCCGCAGACATATTGGGTTCTGAGGACGAATGAAACCCAGCAGATATGATAAATAAGCGGATGGATAACCTCTGAATCTTCTGGCGAGTCTGCATGCAGACGAGAGCAGAACAGCGTTAAGAGTATAATAGGAGAAATATGTCAGGATACGGCAAGTTACAAATAGGGAACGTAACCCTGGACAATAATATAATACTAGGACCAATGGCAGGTGTTTCAGACCTGCCGTTTCGTCTGTTATGCAGAGAAATGGGGGCAGGGCTTGTATGCATGGAAATGGTAAGCGCCAAGGCCATAACATACAAGAACAAGAACACCAACATGCTCATGGAAATCCATGAGGATGAGCACCCGGTTTCGCTGCAGCTCTTTGGATCAGAGCCTGAGATAATGCAGCAGGCAGTAGAGATGATAAAGGATAGGCCCTACGATATTCTTGATGTGAATATGGGATGCCCTGTTCCAAAGGTTGTTGGAAATGGCGAGGGTTCAGCACTTATGAAGAATCCAGAGCTTATTGAAAAGATTGTAAAAGCTCTGTGCCAGGTTTCTGACAGGCCGGTTACAGTCAAGATCAGAAAAGGCTTTACAGAGGCAAGCGTCAACGCTGTTGAATGTGCTCTGGCTGCTCAGGAGGGCGGAGCTGCAGCAGTTGCAGTCCACGGAAGAACAAGAGAGCAGTACTACTCTGGTCAGGCAGACTGGAGCATTATTGCGCAGGTAAAAGAGGCATTGAAAATCCCGGTAATAGGAAATGGTGATGTTGTGGATGGACCATCAGCCAGACGCATGTTTGAAGAAACAGGCTGCGATGGAGTTATGGTAGCAAGAGCTGCCCAGGGGAATCCATTTCTTTTCCGTGAGATAAAGAGCTACTTCGAGACGGGAGAGACTTGCCCAAGGCCTACAAGTAAGGAAATTTATGACACAGTCATAAGACATGCGGACCTGCAGCTTAAGTACAAGGGAGAGTTCATCGGAATCCGCGAGATGAGAAAGCATGTGTCCTGGTACACTGTCGGAATGCCAGGCAGTGCCAAGTTCAGGAATCAGATCAATCAGATGGAAGATATGGATTCCCTTAAAAAGGCATGTGGGCTATTGTTTAATGAAGCAAATCAATGATGCTATAAAGTGGTTGAAGGATAACATGGAATAAAAGGCATTAAGTATAAATTATTAAAAAAGCATAAACGCAATTTAGAACATGGTTTCTGACCTTGACATGATTTTTTATAGACTATATAATAGCAAAGTTAAAATAGCTTTATTAAATGAAAGTTTTTTTATAAATTTGGCTTTAAAGCCCACAGTTGTGCGGTTTAATCAATGATGAAGGGTAGGTTTTGAGATGGAAGAGAAGAAGAACATTTTAACTTATGAAGGACTCAAGAAATATGAGGACGAACTTCATGAGCTGAAAGTTGTTAAGCGTAAGGAAGTTGCTGAGAAGATCAAGGAAGCTAGAGAGCAGGGTGACCTTTCAGAGAACGCTGAGTACGATGCAGCCAAGGATGAGCAGAGAGACATCGAGGCTAGAATCGAAGCTCTTGAGAAAATCCTCAAGAATGCAGAAGTTGTTGTAGAAGAGGACGTTGACCTTGATAAGATCAGTATTGGTTGTATAGTTAAGATTAAGGACCTTGAGTTTGATGAGGACCTTGAGTACAAGATCGTTGGTTCATCTGAGGCTAACTCACTTAAGGGCAAGATCTCAAACGAGTCACCTGTTGGTAAGGCTCTCCTTGGTGCCAAGAAGGGACAGACAGTTTCTGTAGAGACTCAGGCTGGTATCATTAAGTACAAGGTACTTAGCATCGAGAGATCAGCAGTTTGATAAGCTAGTTTATCAGAATGATTTTATTGCTTTGGTATAAGCTGTGTTTTGGTAAGAATTTCAGAACATATACAGATCTGAGTGATTTTACATTTGTAGATAATAAGGGGGCCAGCGATTTACATGATATTTCGCTGGCTCTTTAAATAAATATCGTTAAGCAAACTTGATATTGCATCGTCTAAGTTAGGCATATTTCAAGCTACAATTCGTGGATGCATGGATTTATAATGTAAACTTATTGATGCATATGAGAGATATATTTAGGAGGAAGAAAAAGTGGCAGATAATAATCAGCAGAACAATCAGCAGAATGCACCAGCTGAGGACGTTGGACGTCTTCGTCAGGTTAGAAGAGACAAGCTCTCTGAGCTCCAGGCAGCAGGCAAGGATCCTTTCCAGATCGTTAAATATGATCAGACGCATCACACACAGAACATCAGAGATAACTTCGAGACACTGGAGTTTGTACCTCCAGTAGATGAAGAGGGCAAGGCTATCGTAGTTCCTCTTTCAGAAGTACCTTCTGAAAAGGTTGTATCTCTTGCAGGACGTATGATGTCTAAGCGTGTTATGGGTAAGGCTTCATTTGCTAACCTTCAGGACAGAGATGGCCGTATGCAGCTCTACGTTTCCAGAAATGACCTTGGAGACGAGGCTTATGCTGATTTCAAGAAAATGGATATCGGAGATATCATCGGTGTTAAGGGCTTTGCTTTCAGAACCAAGACTGGTGAGATTTCAGTTCATGTAAAAGAGCTTACTCTTTTATCCAAGTCACTTATGCCACTTCCTGAGAAGTTCCACGGACTTACAGATACAGAGATCAGATACAGACAGAGATATGTTGACCTTATCATGAATGAGGATGTTAAGGAAACTTTCAAGAAGAGATCAGCTATCCTTCGTGAGATCCGTAACTTCCTTGCTGAGAGAGACTTCCTTGAGGTTGAGACACCTATGCTTGTTGAGAATGCAGGTGGAGCAGCTGCAAGACCTTTCATCACACATTACAATGCACTTGATGAAGAGAGAAAGCTTCGTATCTCACTTGAGCTCTACCTTAAGAGACTTATCGTTGGTGGTCTTGAGAGAGTATATGAGATTGGCCGAGTATTCAGAAACGAGGGCGTAGATACAAGACATAACCCAGAGTTCACACTTATGGAGCTCTATCAGGCATATACAGATTATGAAGGAATGATGGAACTTACAGAGTCCATGTTCCGTTACCTCGCTGAGAAGGTGTGTGGAACAACACTCATCAAGTATGGCGACAACGAAATCGACTTGGGCAAGCCTTTCGAGCGTCTTACAATGAATGATGCTATCAAGAAGTATGCAGGTATCGACTTCGATACAGTTAAGACTGACGAGGAAGCTAAAGCTCTTGCCAAGGAGCACCACATTGAATTTGAAGATCGTCACACTAAGGGCGATATCATCAACCTCTTCTTTGAAGAGTACTGCGAGAAGAACCTGATTCAGCCTACATTCATTATGGATCATCCTCTTGCTATTTCACCTCTTACCAAGAAGAAGCCTTCAGATCCTGAGAAGGTTGAGCGTTTCGAGCTCTTCATCAATACTTGGGAGATGTGTAACGCATACTCAGAGCTTAACGATCCTATCGATCAGCGTGAGCGTTTCGCAGCTCAGGATGCTAACGCAGCAGCTGGCGACGAGGAGGCAGAGCACACAGATGAGGACTTCCTCAATGCTCTTGAAATTGGTATGGCTCCTACAGGAGGTATCGGCTACGGTATTGACCGTCTTTGCATGCTTCTCACAGACAGCGAGACCATAAGAGACGTTTTACTCTTTCCAACCTTAAAGTCAGTTAAGAAGTGATGAGGCTTGCTAGGAAACCCAGCATTTATGCCGGTTTCATCGGCGGGTTGATTTGTATTTTATGTTTTGTTTTTAGTTTTTGAATTTGTTTTAGGCGGGCGTCCTCGTGGCGCCCGTATTCTTGGACAAAAGAATCTTCTCAGTTAGGGCATAATAGAAACGCCACAGATTACTGGTAAAATAGTAATTTGTGGCGTTTTTTATTCGCAAAAAAGTATAGGAGGACAAACAAAATGGATGGAATGGCCATCAGACAAGAGCGACGGAATCCAAAGGAGAAAGCAAAAAAGACAAATCCGTTGCCGATGAATGTGCAAGTAATTCCCAAGAAGGAAAAACCTAAACCGGGGGACAAGGAGTTTAAACCCAAAAGAGTAGCTGCATACTGCAGAGTCAGTACGCTTCAGGAGCAGCAGGAAACCAGCATCCAGGCGCAACAACAGTACTACAACGAGCTTATAGAACAAAGACCTGACTGGGTAAATGCAGGAGTCTATGTGGATTGGGGAAAAACAGGAACTCAGACCAAACATAGAGAGCAATTTAATAAGATCATTGCTGATGCGGAAGCCGGGCTTATTGACATGATAATTACAAAATCATCATCTCGATTTGCCAGGAATACGTTAGATTTTATCAGTGTTGTCAGGCGGCTCAAAAATCTTAAAACACCGGTAGGAGTCTACTTCGAAAAGGACCAATACAACAGCCTTGATGAACATGTAGATTTTATGCTGACGCTAATGGCATCCTTTGCACAGGAGGAGTCCCGCACTATCTCAAGTAATGTGAGATGGGGGATTTTGGTCCGAATGCAGAACGGAACCTTCAAAATCCAGACGCAGTGCCTTCTTGGCTATGACACCAGCGAGGACGGTCTTATGTACATACTTCCTGAAGAGGCCAAAATCGTAGAAGTTATCTATGAGAATTGTATAAGAGGCAAATCCTATGCTGAGACAGCGAGGATTCTTAATGATATGGGCGTAGTCACCATTAAAGGCAACCCCTTCACCGGAGGCGCGGTAAAAAACATTTTGCTTAACGAGAAGTATTGTGGCGATGTCCTTATGCAAAAGACATTTGTAGAAGATTATCTTACCCATAAAAGCGTTAAGAATACAGGACAGATGGACCAGTATTACATCAAGGATCACCATCCTGCGATCATCGCCAGGGAGGACTGGGAGCTTGCTCAGGACATTATAGCCAGGAAAAGAAAACCCAAGAAACCGCAAAAAAGATTGAAACCAATAAAAGTAGGCACTTTAAAAGGCTTCGTACCTATAGAAGCGGATTGGACCGATCTTCCGGAAAAGAGGCTTGTGTCTGCTTCGGAACGCGGAGAAGGAAAATACAGGAAAAAGGAGAAGTATAAAAATGAGCTCAGTACTTGAAGGATTCAAAGTAATCAATGTTAATGAAACTTCCAGCAAATCACAACTTACACTGTTCCAGGATTCAATGAGATTTAATAAAGCTACGGCATCAGAACTTAATTTTCCTGCGTTTGTAAGACTTTTGATCAATGAATGTGACGGAGGATTTAAGCTTGCGGTTGAAGTATGTAACGGCCATTGCAAAGAGGCCATAAGATTCAGCGAGCTAAAAGAGAAGCAGAACTATGCGATCAACATAAAGCACCCGGCTACCATGGTTATGGTGAGAAGATTTCTGGACTTTTCACATGAAGAGGATGAGAGAGTGCAATTCAAGGTCAATGGAACATATTACTTAGAAGAAAACGTAATAATTTATGACCTATCAGAAGCGAGAAAAGAGATAACTAAGAGTAAGAAAAAAACTATGAATAAGAAAATAACAAATACGGAAGGAGATGTTTCATGAGAAAAAGAGCAATCTTTTATTAAGTGAAACAGAATCTTTTTGATTTGATTTTATAGATGTAGATAAATTAGAAAACGTAAGTTACCGACGTTATGTGTTTTTTTAGCGTCATTTGATGACTTAACCTGCTATCTGTCGCGACTTAAGTAACATTATGAGGTAGAGATGCAGATTCTGTTTTAAAAGATTGCATAAGTAAAATTAAAACAATGCCATCTCTATTTTGAAAAGATGCGAAAGGATAAAATAAAAAGTTGCCACAGATAGGTGTGATCGGATATGGCATGGATAGCCTATTTATGCTGATTACACAGAGGTTGAGCATTAGGGACGTACTACAGTTCCCGACGCTAAAATCAAGCAAATGACACACAGCTTCGCGTATTTACCACGTTTCTCCGTGGAGAACCCGCTGAATCCAAAAATGCATTGGATTTACAACGATTCCATTTGTACATGAGCAGAGTTTTGGTAATTCCAGATGTGCATTTAAAACCCTGTATATTTGATGAGGCAGATAAAGTAGATAAGAGTAGTTACGAAGATATTGTCGTTCTTGGAGATCTGGTAGATGACTGGGGGAAGGGCAATGATCTTGGTGCTTATGAAGAAACTCTGAATAGAGCTGCAGAGTTTGGAAAAGAGCATGGTGAGTCCCTTTGGTGTTATGGCAATCATGATGTTTCTTATCTATGGGATACCATGGAATCAGGTTATTCAGTACAGGCCAGGCTAACAGCCATTGAAGGGATAACTAAGCTTGAGCGGATCCTTGAGGACAGATATAAGTTTGTTCATAGAATTGATAATGTACTGTTCAGTCATGCCGGAGTTACTGAGACTTTCGTGCTTCATTCCTGTGGATATCATGTGAAAGAAATTGATGATATCCTTGCAAAGATCAATCGAATGGGAAAACAGGAACTATGGAGAGATAGTTCGCCTATATGGGCAAGACCTCAGGCGGACTTTTACAGGATGTTTAGGGATGATCTCTTTTATCAGGTAGTGGGCCATACACCTGTAGAGGAACCACTTGATGCTTGTGGAGTGCTGACATTAGACCTTTTCTCGACTTATTCAAATGGTAATCCATATGGAAACCAGAAACTATACATTGTAGATACTATGACGAGGAAATTCGAAGAGGCAAAGTAGGGGCTGATACGATGATATATTTTACTGCAGATATGCATTTTGGACATAGGGCAATAATAACAATGCAGAATAGACCATTTGAATCTGTTGAGGAAATGAATAGAGTTCTTTTGCAGAATTTTAATGCGGTTGTTCAAAAAGATGACACTGTATATATCATTGGAGATATCTGTCATCATATGAAAATCGAAGACGCTGATAATTTGATAAAGAAGCTGAATGGAAAGAAATATCTTGTTCGAGGTAACCATGATAAGAATTATGATCCACGACTCTTTGAAGATATACAGGATTTTATGAAAATTTCTGTATATGGGAATTCTTTTTCTTTAATGCACTATCCGATGCTATCATGGCCTAAAAAAGGTAGCGGTAGTTATCATCTCCATGGCCATATCCATGCGCGTATGGAATACAACGAGTCTAATAGGTCTGATGGACAGAGAAGATATGATGTTGGTGTAGATGCCAATAACTATTATCCGGTATCAGTTAAGCAGATTGTGGATTTTTTTGGGAAATATAAACCTGATGAATTCTCGATATCTAGTAATATGTTGAATATGATGGATGCGGCAATTGATAATCTAAATGAAGGCAAAGCTTCAGGGAGAGTTGAATTTTAGTGTGGTTACAGAATTTTGCAAAATCATTGTGACAGGTAAGAATGAAGATGAAGATAGTAATTGATATACGTAACAATGCAACAGTTGGTGATATTCTGCAAATTATTTTTCCACAATTTATAGTTTTAAAAATGGGAACACTTGTAGAATTAGTAACCGAGCAAGGTATCCCAAAACTAGGATTAAATGATGATTTTTGGGATGCCATTTATAAGAAGGAATAGGAATATGTATTTGAAATATCGTGAGTTTTGTAAAATGGTACTTTACATTTCACATTACAGGTGCTAGTGTAAGTATATAGGAAGTGCCTGTCCTATTTATTTT
Source organism: Butyrivibrio sp. XBB1001 (assembly GCF_000424505.1). Lineage (NCBI taxonomy): Bacteria > Bacillati > Bacillota > Clostridia > Lachnospirales > Lachnospiraceae > Butyrivibrio > Butyrivibrio sp. XBB1001. The sequence goes on from NZ_AUKA01000015.1 coordinate 80,510, forward strand.
GATGCAAACATCAATGTAAATATGCGGTCGCTTCCTTTTTTGTTAAACAGAGTTAGTAAATAGATAGAAAGGCAAGGTAAAAAGCTTTCAATGAAACAGATGATGATTTCTAATTTGACATGCACAACCGCGACAAAGGCGTATGGCTTTACAGCTGATACGTTTGTTATTGGTGCGCTCATTTCAGGAACATCAGGACGTACAGAGAGAATAGAAAAATATATCAGGACAGGTGGCAAAGTCCGATGTTAGCTTGCAACGGTAGCATTGGAATAAGCTGTAGGATTTTGGGATCTGTCCGTGTTGGATGGATCCTTTTTTAATACAAAAATACGTGGATGTGGTGTAATTGGCAGCATATCGGTCTTCCAAATCGAAGGTGCCGGATCATAACCGGTTATCCACTCTCAGAAGGAGAAAGCAGGCACTTCCTTACTTCTGGATAAACAATTAAATATAGCAGAAGGCCACAGGCACGGTCTTCTGCGCAATGGGCCGGAAGTCGCGATGGGGTGACGCTGGTTTTGCATACCAGAGATGGCGGGTTCGATTCCCGTGCGGTCCACTTAAATTTCACGCCGGATAAGCATAGATAGCGATGCAGGTGACCTGTAATCATCAGAGGAGGGCGCACATCCTTCATCCGGCCTTTGCGGGGGAGTGGAACGGAATGACCATACAGGGCTCATATCCCAAGTGATAGCAGGTTCGACTCCTGCCCCCGCGACTACCACATTTTATCAACCACGAGTCGACTGACAATCAGCGTTCAGGGGAATATCATTTATTCATGTGGATTGTGCGCCGTCACATTAATCCGGAGGTGGTGTGAAAACCAGATGGGGTCCACCTATCGGGCTTCGCCGTAACAGTCGGATCTACAGATCTTTATAGTTTCGCATATGAACTGGAGGAGAAAGCGATGCGTTTTGACGAGATGGATGCGAAGATGCGAGTTTATGAGCAATCTCTTGATCAGGTATTACTTCCTGACATTTATATGGTTGCAAGGCTTGATGGCCGAGGCTTTACAAAGCTTACAAAAGAAGTTTGCAACTTTGAAGCACCCTTTGATGAAAAGTTTAGAGACATGATGGTGAAAACTACAAAGGCGCTCATGGATTGTGGATTCAGAGTTATGTATGCATACACAGAAAGCGATGAGATATCGTTACTGTTTGCTGCTGACGAGGATACATTTGGAAGGAAAGTGCGTAAATATAATTCGACTTTGGCAGCCGAAGCCAGTGCAGTATTTTCACTGGAACTTGGAATGGCAGCTACTTTTGATTGCAGAATGGTGCCCCTCCCAAATGAAGAAAGAGTTGAAGATTACTTCCGATGGAGACAGGAAGATGCTAACAGGAATGCTCTTAATTCACACTGTTACTGGATGCTTAGAAAAGAAGGGGTGTCAGTTCACAAGACGACATCAGAGCTGAAGGGCAAAGGAATAAGTTACAAAAATGAGCTTCTCTTCAGTAGAGGAATTAATTACGATAAGCTGCCTTCATGGCAGAAACGCGGAGTCGGTATGTGGAATGAAGAGTATGAGAAAGAGGGTACTAATCCTTTGACCGGCGAAACAAAGATGACAACACGTAAAATGATACATGTAGATTATGAGCTACCCTTAGGCGATGAATATGGAAAGCTCATTCGAAGTTTTATTTGAAAAAGGAAGGTAAGAAAAGATGAGAAAACTAGCATCAATACAGAAAATCAAGGCAGTTATGCCTATACCGGATGCAGACAGACTGGAACTTGTTCAGGTTCTTGGATGGAAGTGTGTCGGAGGAAAGGGAGAATTTCATGTGGGAGATATGGTGGTCTATTTTGAGATAGATTCCTTTCTCCCTGTATGTGAGGAGTTTGAATTCCTGAGAAAGAGTTCCTACAGAAGTAATGATTTTATGGGTGATGGATTCAGATTAAAGACCATGAAGTTTAGAGGAGAGATATCCCAGGGTTTATGTCTGGGGATAGATAAGCTGCCAAAGCTTCAGGGCATGACACTGGAGGAAGGAATGGACGTCACGGAAATCCTTGGTGTGCGTGAATGGGAAATGCCTGAGCGTGCAGGATCCGGAGGAACTATGATTGGAGATCGTCCGGGATATATCCCTAAGACTGATGAGACCAGAATACAGTCTGCACCTGAACTACTAAACGAGTTCAAGGGGCTTCCATATTACATAACTACAAAGATGGATGGATCAAGCCATTCAATAGGTGTAAGGGATGGGGAAATATCTTTTACCGGACATAACTTCACTTATAAGGATGATGGAAAGTCTGCATTTGTTGAGCATGTAAAGGCCGCAGGAATACCTGAGAAGATGAAAGAGTATGCAGATGAGCATGGGCTTAGCACGTTGGTTCTTCAGGGAGAATGGTGCGGTGAAGGAATTCAGAAGAACAGGCTTAAGTTAAAGAAACCGGAGTTGTTTGTGTTTACAGCCAAAATGGATGATAAGAGAACTGACCTAGCAACGCTTAAGGAAATCTGCAGATATGTCGGATGTCAGATGGTTCCGGTGGAAGAGGAAGGCAATGATCTCTTAGCAAAGTATCCTGATGAGGCGGCTCTATTAGCAAGGGCAGAAGGTGTTGGATACAATGGGACAATAAGAGAGGGAATAGTAATAAGGCCTGTTACGCCTGTTCACTCTTATACACTTAGCGGGCCTTTATCAATGAAAGTAATAAACAACAAGTATCTAATGAAAAATGATGAGTGATCATAGACAGGAGGCAGCATGATATCAACATTATATGAACCATTCAGGCACTGGTCAGAAAATGGATCTGTTTATATCCTGTCTGACACACATTTTAAAGATTCTGATTGTAAGATCATGGATCCTGACTGGATAGACCCCGATGAGCAGGTCAATATCCTGAATTCTGTGATTATGAAAAATGACACATTTGTCTGTCTGGGAGATGTTGGAAGTCCTGAATATATAAAGAAGCTCAGGGTCAGAAAGAAGATACTGCTTCTTGGAAACCATGACAGAAGGGGAGATTACAAGGGACTGTTTGATGAGATATATTCTGGGCCGCTATTTATAGCAGACAAAATCCTTCTGTCGCATGAGCCGGTATACGGACTTCCGTGGTGTCTTAACATCCATGGACATGACCACAGTAACATGGAGATGTACAAGGAAGGCTGCAAGCATTTAAACCTTGCAGCCAATGTATGCGGATATACTCCGGTCAATCTTGGAAAACTGATAAAAGACGGGATTCTATCTGATATCGACAGTATACACAGGATCACGATTGATCATGCAGTGGAGAAGAAAGAAAAGAAGTGGATTAGTAAAGAGACACAGCAATGAAATCGAAGATATTAGAGTTTATAGATAATAATACAGATAGCTGGGAAGAAAAGCTGAATGCAAGGTTCATTAGGATAAGCCGTAATGGTGATTTGGCTTGCTTTAAGTATATGGCAGAAGCTGATTTCTCAGATCCGCTGGTATGCGAAGCAAGAGGAATTATAATTGACGTGGTTCAGCGCGTAGTGGTCTGCTGGCCGTTTGATAAGTTTTTTAATGTACAGGAACAGTATGCTGCAGATATTGACTGGAATAGCGCCAGGGTGCTGGAAAAGATAGATGGCTCTATGATAAAGCTTTTCTGGTACAAAGGTGCATGGAGATTTGCAACAAGCTCCACTTGCGATGCAGGAAATGCTCCTGTTCCGGGATATAAGGATCTGAGTTATGCAGATATCATTAACAAGGCAGAGAATATAGCGGAGATACCATTTGATGAGCTGAATAAGGATTACACATACGTTTTTGAATTGGTATCTCCATTTACTCAGGTTGTCATCAGATATGATGTGACTTTTTTATTCTTTCTTGCAGCAAGGAATAACAAGACCGGTGAAGAGTTGGATACAGAGCTTCTGCAATTTAGGAGACCCAGGAGCTTTGCACTAAAATCTATGAATGAGTGTCTTGATGCTGCTCTTGCGCTAAATAAGGGCGACGAGATAGAGGATGAGGGCTTTGTTGTGGTTGATGGGAAGCATAACAGGGTCAAGATAAAATCCCCGTCATACGTCGCTATGCATAGAATATCCACGAACAAAGTGTTCACAGCAAAGAGAATGTCAGAGCTTTTCTGCAATGGAGAGGATCTTTCAAAATTGGCAAAAGACTTCCCGGCTAATGCGCATATCATAAAGTATTATGACTGGCAGTTTGCTGAGATAAAGCATAAAACAGAAGACATGATGCTCTATTCCAGGCGCCTTTATGAAGAATACGACCATGACAGGAAAGCAGTAGCAATGACCATAAAGGATTCACCATATGCCTGGGCTGGGTTCAGGGCAATCGGTAACGATAAGGATATCACTGATATCATGGCAGTGCTTGCACCGGCAAATGTTGAAAAACTGATTGTGGAGTATCCTGAGATAAGTAAATAAGAAGATGAGAGGAAGGTTTAAATGGGACGAAATGAAAATGTAGCAATATTCCAAGATACAGAAAAGATGTGCAGAGAGAACGTTCGGCTAAGGGAGTCTATAAAACAGGCATCTGAGAATCAGAAGCTTATCCAAGTAATCCATATAACAAGAGCGATGGAACGAAAAAAGTGAAAATATCAGATAAAGATCTACTTGAGCTTCATGAAAAGATGCTAAGGAGAATATTGGATGTTGCCGTGGCTAATGCTGATGAAGTAGTTATATTGGGGGCATTTGGATGTGGAGCATTTCAGAATAAACCAGATATTGTTGCCAAAGCTGCAGCAAATGTGATTAATGACTATCTGTATATGTTAAAAAATATAGAATTTGCTGTTTATTGCAGTCCTAAGGACAGTCGGAATTACGATGCATTTAAGCGAGAACTGGCTAGAATTGCGAATCAGAGATAAGGGGAACAAATAATGCATTCTACAATTTTTGTTTTGAATGATAATCCGATTTCGGAAAACGATGTCATTGACGATGACTATTTTTCAGTGAGTCAGATAGAGCGCCGGGGATATGATTATTGTGGTGTAACGAATCTTGAGTATGAAGCAAGGGACTATTTTTCTGGATATTACTCCGAATTTTTTCAGACAGAGATCATGAAAACGGAGAATGAGGATTATCCTGAAGACAACTTTGTGCAGTACAAGATGACCATTAAAAATCGTGAAAAATTCATGAAAGGCGTTTATAAAAGATATCGCAAGGCTTTAAAAGAATTCAGCAATGCTCTTACATTGGAAAAACTTTTGGATAGTGAAGACAGAGATATCCATTATTTGCTATATAAGCTGCAGTGTGTAATGGATGATACATGTGCTTTGCAATTCTACAGTGATTATGGAGATTTTGAGAGCCCTGAGCAGTTAATGCGTCGTTGTAAGGATGGAGATGTTTATTATATAGTTGCTGCTTTTGACTATCATTTTTGACAAAAACAAGAGAAAAACTTATTATGCATTACAATATTGACTTGTGATATTGTTATGATAGCGTAGTTATATCTTTTAGGTGGCGGGGTAAAATATGAAGAGAATAAGTGATTTTGTCGGAAACTATATGGCGTGGATAGTTTTGATCATCGCGGCACTGGCATTATTTATGCCCGGTACCTGTTTGTGGATACAGACAAAATGGATCAATTATCTTCTGATGATCGTTATGTTCGGAATGGGATTGACGATGAAACCATCTGATTTTGCCGTTGTTTTTTCAAGACCAAGGGATGTTATTATCGGATGCCTTGCACAGTTTGTCGTCATGCCGCTTTTTGCTTTTGCGCTTGGTAAAGCCTTTGGACTAAGTGATGAGCTGCTTGTAGGTGTGGTTCTTGTCGGGACCTGTCCGGGAGGAACATCAAGTAATGTCATAACATACCTGTCAAAAGGGGATACTGCTCTTTCTGTGGGAATGACGAGCATAAACACTCTGTTGGCTCCTTTATTGACGCCTCTGTTGACATATCTATACTTGAGAACATCTGTTAATGTGGATGTAAAGTCGATGTTTATTTCGATAATCCAGGTTGTTCTGATACCTGTCGGATTGGGGCTGCTGATCAATAAACTCTTTGAGAAATATACTCAGAAGATTGTTTTCGCACTGCCCACGGTATCAGTAACGGCAATATGTCTGATCGTTGCAGCGGTTGTATCACATAATAGTGAAAAGATCCTGTCCACTGGATTGACGATCTTTATGATCGTGATCCTGCATAATCTGTTGGGATATCTGTGCGGATTTCTTATCGGAATCCTGTTTAGGATGGACATGCCCAGAAAGAAAGCAGTTTCTATAGAGATAGGAATGCAGAATTCAGGCCTTGCCACTTCGCTGGCATCAAGTGCTTTTCCGCAAATGCCCATGGCGACAGTTCCGGGTGCAATCTTCTCGGTCTGGCATAACATCTCCGGCGCGGTTCTTGCCGGGATATACAGGAGAATTGATGATCAGAGTATGGAAGATTAAAAAACCGGTTAAATGCAACAAGGGTGTTGGAGATGGAACGGGATAATTTTAATGGAATTGGAAGAGGATAATGTATGAACACACATAATAATACACGCCTCATTGAAGTGGATGTGGCAAGGCATTTGCTATCACATACATTTTACCGCTGATAGACTATGGTATCCGAAATACATACGGGGTCGCGGGGGGAATCTATTATAAGCAAGATATGTACTCTTTCCTGTTTACCCTGACTGCTGGCGATATAGTTTTATATTCAGGAAATCAGATTGTTGTTTTCTATGGATCTAATTCTTGGTCATATACAAGGCTTGGAAAAATAAATCTTTCAGAAAAAAAATTAACAGACCTTCTTGGAAATGGGGATGTAACCATAGAAATTGAAAAGAGATAAAAGATGAGTAAACACATAGAAGTAAACGGCAAGCTTGTACAAGCTAACAAGCGTTACAGCGATTTAAAACAAAGGCAGAAGTCACAAATATCTCAGTGGCTATATAACGCATATAAGAAGCAGGTTGCAGAGAATATTACAGATGATGAGGCTTTGGAACCTGTTTTTGCAAAGATAGATGAAGCTCAGATATGGATTCCCGAGAAGGAAATCAGGGCACAGTATCGCAGTAAGAAGATTAAGTTTAAAAAGCGCATGGAAGCTACAGTCTTACATGACAGCTTCAAGTTTGATTATGATGCGGCTGCTAACTATTGGCTCAATAAGGACAAGCATTCTCCGAAGATGCCGAGGCAGCAGGTACTTGAGAAAATAACAGCCTTTATTGAGGGGCATAACACATGTACTTTGGCAACAGCCTCTGAAGGACATACAAGATGCACACCGATAGAATACAATTTTGTGGATAACCGATTCTATTTTTTCTCCGAAGGTGGATTAAAGTTCCGTGGACTTAAGAAAAACAAGCATGTGGGAATGGCAATCTATGAACCATACAACGGATTCGGTAATCTTAAAAGCCTGCAGATAGAAGGAATGGCAAGCCTTGTAGAGCCTTTCAGTGAAGAGTACTTAAAGGTCATGGAATATAAAAAGATTCCGGAATCAGCTATGAGAAATCTTCCGCAACCAATGGCGCTTATAAAGGTTGTTCCGGAGGTATTTGATCTGTTGGATTCGGATCTTAAGAAAGAAGACTTTGGCAGCAGGCAACACTGCGTGGTTTAAAAACGAGGCAGAAAATAGCAAAGTATTTAAAGAAAAAATATGGTACTGAGCCAGAATATCTTTGGAAGAGATACCCAAGATTTGCTGTGTTCCGTCATGATGATAATCGTAAATGGTAGTGCGGCACTGAAATAAAGAGGAATAGGATAGTGGAGTTTGTAGTTAAGCATTTTAATGAGCTCAGCACCACAGAGCTCTATGAGATTTTAAAAACAAGATTTGAAATATTTGTCACAGAGCAGGAATGTATATATCAGGATTTGGATGATAAAGATCAGGATGCGATACATGTCTTTTGCTGGAATGATTCCGGGAGAGTTGCCGGATGTCTCAGAGTATTTTGGAAAGATCATGACGAGGCAGCAGGTGTAGCGCAGATTGGCAGAGTGGTAACACTTGAACATGGTAAAGGCATTGGTGGACAGATGCTCCATGAAGGCGTAAGGATAGCAGTAGAGCAGCTTAAGGCTAAGAAGATATATCTTGAAGCTCAGGAATATGCTATCGGATATTATGCGAAAGAGGGTTTTGAAGTAGTCTCTGAGCCATTTATGGAAGATGGAATTCCGCATGTGAAGATGGAACGTGAGGTGTAAAAGTTCCATTTCAGATTATCAGAAATGATATTACAAAAGTATAAGCAGATGCCATTGTAAATACTGCAAACCCAGAGGTTGCAATTGGTGATAGTGGTATCAGAGTACAGACATCCAACATTGGAGACATCAACCCGCTTATAAAAGGGGATTAACCATAGAAGGAATCTAGCGACTCATATAGCGCTAGATTCCTTTTTTCTATATAATTGAATGAGCGATTATTTGGGAAAAGGGGCATTTATGGACACTTCCAGAAAGACAATAAACGTAGTAGCTGCGCTGATCAGAGACGGTAAAAGAGTTTTTGCCACAGCCAGAGGCTATGGGAATTATAAAGGTTGGTGGGAATTTCCGGGCGGAAAAGTTGAACCTGGAGAAAGCCCTGAAGATGCTTTAGTAAGAGAAATTAGAGAAGAACTTGATTCAGAGATCAGCGTTGATGAGTATATTAGTACAATTGAACATGATTATCCGGAGTTTCATCTATCCATGCGGTGTTACTGGTGCAGTTTGATATCAGGAGATCTTGTGCTAAAAGAAGCTGAGGATGCTAAGTGGCTTGATGTTGAGACCATTGATTCAGTTAAGTGGCTTCCGGCGGATATTACTTTGATAGATGAGATCAAGAAGAGGATGGCGTAAGCTTTGAGGTGAGCAATGGGAAATGAAAACGGAACCTGGATTATGTACGGCGTTGAGTGGGATGACCCTGAATGTCTGCATACAGTTCAGGATGCAATTGATTACATAAATGAAGTTGGATTTCTGCCGCTTTTTAAGAATGATATTCCGGGATTTTCACTTGAGGAGCGTACTGCAGTTGAGTATTGGTGGTGTGGAAATCCTAAAGTGGACCCATGGGAGTGGCGGGAGCTCATTGCCAGGAGTGGAGAGGTTGCTTATGGCAAGTTCTTTGAGAAGAAGGCTGGATTTATATCCAAAGAGTGGCTTCCATATTTTGTAAATTATCGTAGGGATGGATATGATTTTGATGCGCTCTGGGATGATGAGAAGGCTTCAAGGCGCCAGAAGAAGGTAATGGATTGTTTTGAGATAGAGGATGAGCTTTATTCTAATGACCTCAAGCAGAAAGCGGGCTTTGCTAAAGGCGGAGAAAAGGGCTTTGACGGAGTTGTTACTGACCTTCAGATGAAGACCTATCTTTGCGTCAAGGATTTCAGACAGCGTAAGAACAAAAAGGGTGAATTCTATGGCTGGCCAATAGCTGTTTATGCAAAGCCTGAGGCTTTGTGGGGGTATGAGTATGTGACTTCAAGGTACAGTGAGACTCCAGAAGTGTCAGGTAAGGCGATTGCTCAACACATTGTGGAGTTGTACCCAGTAGCAAACGCAGATCAGATAAAAAGACTTATCGGCGGAGCTTTTGGTACAGAAGTAAAGACGAAAAAGAAAAAAACTGACTATCCGCAGAATACCTGATGATCACAATAAGGACTGGTCAGCACTCGATAGATTATTCTTGGAGATGCTTGGCGACTGAGATGGGAGTATATACCAAGAGAGATTCTGGATTACATTACGAGCTAATACTGATTTTATCAACCACACGTTAAATGACAGGACTGAACTTTGCTATTAAAATAAAAAAGCATAGATGTTGTTTTGGGGTTTGATATCACTGAGATTTGTAGAATAGTAACATAAATATTGAACGATAACATATTTAATGTTACTATAAAAGAAAAATGTTATCGAGGTGATATTATGCTGGAAAATGCTTTAAAAAACGCCTTTGGTATAAACTGTCATTTGGAAAAAATTAAACTAAAAGGGCTACCTTTATACATGGTGTCTGGAAGAGTCTTCTATAGTGCTGTAATGGGAGATGCATCATTTTTGATTGTCAAATTGTCAGACCGGGAGAAGTTCGGTGTTGTGGCATTCAAAAAGCAGCTTTCTCAGTATATGGAAAAGACAGGGCTTAATGTGGCATTTTGCTTTGATGACATCACAAGAGTACAAAGAGATGCGTTGATAGCAAAAGAGATTCCGTTTATTTCATTACCGAATCAGATTTTTTTGCCTTTCCTTGGGGTAATGCTTAGTAATAACTTAAAAAGAAAAATGATTGTGTCTACAGACAAAATGATGCCAGCAACGCAATGTCTTTTTCTTTATCTGTTATACCAAAGTGAAAATGACTTTTTCATAAAAAAGCAGGCTGCAGATGATCTTGGATTGACGAAAATGTCAATTACCAGAGCTTCAGAGCAACTTAAGCAGATGGACCTTATCAGAGAAGAACGGGTAGGAAAAGAGATAAGGATGGTTCCTAACTATAGAGGGCGTGAGCTATTTGAGGTAGCAAAGGATTATCTGATCAACCCTGTGCAGAAGATTGTCCATACAAAGATTACAAAAGAAGAAGGATTGTTCATCGCCGGAGAAACGATGCTAAGCAGACATAGCATGCTTGCTGCACCAAGCGAGGATGTATATGCTGTCGCTAAAGGCAGCGATATTGTGAGTGGCTTTGAAGAGATAGATACGAGATGGCAGGATGATATTAGGACGAGTAGAGTAGAACTCTGGAAATATGATCCGGGACTATTTGCAAATAATGGCGAAGTAGATCCGGTATCACTTGCCATGAGCCTGTCAGACAATGCGGATGAACGTGTTGAAGGCGAATTACAAAGCTTTTTGGAGGAGTATAAATGGTAGCGGGAATACTTATAAGAATAATAAGAAGATAAGTGTATTAGATTTATTTCTTTTTACGATTAGATAAGAGTAGCCCTGCAAGCAGCGTAACTGGTACGGCAAGTACTGATATCAGTGCAGTTGCTCCTGTAGTAATGCTGCTCTTTTGCTAAGGGTAAAAGACAAATAAGGGATACTTCTTGTGCCTGCGGGAAAGATGTTGCTCGAATTATTCTGCAATGATAAAAACAGATACAAAATGGATAAAGCAAATTATTTATCTATGAAAAAACAAGGACAAAAAGCGGAGGAGCGTTTAAATGGAGTATATAGATATTTTTACAAGGGACGGTAAGTTTACCGGAGTCAGCAGACCGAAGCATGATCCCAAGAAGCCTGGAGAATATTACAGGCACGTCCTCATAATCATGAAAACAACTGACAGTCCTGCGCCAGGCGAGGGAGAAGGACAGTATATTGTTCAGCAGAGATCTTTGAAGGCCAAGTATTACGCTGGAAAGTGGGATATGACCGGTGGCGCTGTAACGGCAGGCGAGACACCGGAAACAGCAGCAATAAGAGAATCTAAAGAGGAACTTGATATAACAATTCCCGTCGATGAACTCAAGTTTGGCTTTGAGCACATTGTTGACTGGGATGATGGAACAGGAGCTATCTTATCAGTTTTTATGTGCAGAGTAGATGTACCTGAGCAAGGCTTTAAATATGATACTCGTGAAGTCAATGACGTGAAGATCATGCCATTTGGTGAATTCCTATACCATGTATCTGATCATAATGATGAAGAATTTTGCAATAAGCTTAAGGAAATTGAGAGAAAGCTATGATATTATAGAGAAATCCTTAGGGATGTTTTGGGGATACAGTAGAAGTGGGCTGCATGTCTAACAGGGGAGAGTATGAAGACTATCATTAAATCAGATATAGTAAGTGCATTAAAAAGTGTTGGGCTCCAGAATGGTGATTCAGTAATGGTACATACATCACTTGGACAGATTGGATATGTATGTGGTGGTGCACAGACTATTATTGAAGCTTTGATTGATGTTGTGGGGCAGAATGGAACTATTATGATGCCTACACAGTCATGGAAAAACCTTGATCCGGAAACGGGAGTTCATTGGGATGCAGATGAGGCTGACTGGGATACAATACGCGAAAACTGGCCGGCATATGATAAGGCGATTACTCCGACAAACACTATGGGTGCGGTTGCCGAAATGTTCCGTTCATGGCCTGGAACATTAAGGAGTGACCATCCTGCCAGATCTGTTGCGGCTTGGGGAAAGAATGCTAAGTATTTAACTGAGAACCATGATCTTTCGAATATATTTGGAAACTCATCACCAATTGGGAAGCTTTATAAACTCGATGGGAAAGTTTTACTGATTGGAGTTGATTATGATAAGAATACTTCCATTCATTTAGCGGATGCTCGTGCAGAATACTCAAGCAAACATACCTGCATTGAACACAGCGCAGTCATGGAGAATGGTGTTCGTGTCTGGAAAGCTTATGAAACATTGTATGTTGATGGAGAGGACTTCAAAGATATAGGAAGGGCATTTGAAGTAGCCTATACTACATGTAAGGTAAAAGTGGGCAATGCTGACATAAAGCTGATGAACCAACGTGAATTAGTAGATTTTGCTGTATCGTGGATAGAATGTAACAGGAAATAAATTCCAGGAAAGCACAGCGCGAGTATCACGCAAAGCAGAGACGCACCTGGGGTGAACTTAATCCCGTGACAAGGAGCGTACCAAGCGTAAAGACTTACAATCGAAAGAAGGAAAAGCAGAGGATCGGCAAGGAATTCAGAAATGGATTTGATGCCGATCTTTTTTTGCAAAATTATTTATTTTTGCTTGACTATTACGTAACGTAATAGTTTATGATGTAATCACACGTGAAGGAGATGATAGCCATGAAGACAGTAAATGAAGTGAGTAAGCTGACAGGAGTGAGTATACGCACGCTGCAGTATTACGATAAGATAGGACTCTTAAAACCGGCAGAGTATACCGAGTCCGGATACAGGCTGTATGATGATGCGGCGCTGGAGAGACTTCAGCAGATTTTACTGTTTCGTGAGCTTGAGTTTCCGCTTAAGGATATAAAGGATATCGTAACCAGATCTGATTTTGACAAGAGATTGGCACTTGATCAGCAGATAGAACTTCTAGAATTAAAGAAGGAACATATCGAAAATCTGATCAGTATGTGCCGTGGATTAAAACTGAGAGGAGTGAGACATTTGGATTTTACAGCATTTGATTCAAGTAAATTAGACGAATACGCTAAGCGTGCAAAAGAACGGTGGGGTAATACTGCGGAATATAAGGAATTTGTAGAGAAGGACCAAAAGCGTTCAAAGAGCGAGGAAGAAAGTATGATGGCCAATTTCATGAAAATCTTTGAAGAGTTCGGAGGTATGAAGAATCAGGATCCTGCTTCTGCAGAAGTACAGGATCAGGTAAGGAAGCTGCAAAGTTTTATTACCGAGCATTTTTATAAGTGTTCTAATGAAATTCTTTCCGGACTTGGTAAGATGTATGCCGGTGGCGGAGAATTCACCGAGAACATTAATAAGATGGGTGGAGAAGGAACTGCTGAATTTACTCACCGTGCGATACAGATCTACTGCGGATGATGCGGTTATAAACATCGTGCGAGAAAACCCCTTCCGATGAAATCGGTTGTGGGATGAATCGCACTAGCTTTTCCTTTTGTATTTCCCCGTCTTAATGTATTTGCGTTTGTGTTCTTCTGTTCGTTGCTCTTCAATGTATTTCTTAACAGTTTCAAGTGAAACACTTCCAGTAGTGGCACAAAAATAACTTGCGCTCCAGAATGGTGAATCTCCCCAAAGGTATTTCTCCACGTGTGATCTATATGTATTCCTTACTTCCTTGGATAATTGTGATTTTAACGAGTTGATGAGCTTCACAGGAGCAACAT
>NZ_AUKA01000016.1:0-91683 GCF_000424505.1 Butyrivibrio sp. XBB1001
AGGAGCTGTCCTTAGTACGAGAGGACCGGGATGGACGGACCGCTGGTGTATCAGCTGCATCGCCAGATGCATAAGGCTGGGTAGCCACGTCCGGAAGGGATAAACGCTGAAGGCATCTAAGCGTGAAGCCCCCCTCAAGATGAGATATCCCTGCTTCGGCAGTAAGACCCCTTAGAGAGTATGAGGTTAGATAGGCACAAGGTGTAAGCACGGTAACGTGTTCAGCTGATGTGTACTAATAGGTCGAGGGCTTATCCAAGAAGGTTAGGAACGATTGAAAGAAGGATTTAGATTATCAGTGTTCGGTTTTGAAGGTACAAATTTAAACGAAAAAAGAAAAATATAAAATTGATATAAATGATTTCTTAAAAGACGGTCAAATGGCCGTCTTTTTTGATTTTTTGTATTTATTTTATTTAATCTATGCTATACTAAATGAGGATATTCAATTAATTTTCAATCGGTTTTATGTTAGTTTTGTAAGTTAACATCCTTTTTTTTATTTCATTTAACGAGGTGAGAGAATGGAATCAAAGATCCTGCTTGAAAGTGGTAACAATGAATTAGAAGTCCTTGAATTTAGAATTGATGACCATTGCTATGGTATCAATGTAGCTAAGATTAAAGAGATTATTGTGTATCAGGAAGTTACTCCTGTACCAAATGCACATCCTAGTATTGAAGGTATTTTTATGCCTCGTGATACTATGATAACAGCTATCGATCTTAGAAATTGCCTTCAGCGTGGAGCTTCAAAAGCGGGTGGGCTTTTCATTATTACAAACTTTAATAAGCTGGACATAGCTTTTCATGTTGATTCAGTTGTAGGAATTCATAGAGTTTCATGGGCTGATATCATTAAACCTAATGCGACTATTTCAAAAGCTGAAGAGAGTATCTCAACTGGTATCATTAAGTTTGAGAATCAGCTTATCATTATTCTTGACTTTGAGAAGATTGTGTCTGATATCAATCCTAACACTGGTCTTAATATGGATGCTCTTGGAGATATTGGATCAAGACCTAGAAACGAGGTACCTATTGTTCTTGCAGAGGACTCACAGCTTCTTAATAAGCTTATTGTAGATTCTCTTAACAAGGCGGGATATAATAATGTAAGACACTTTGAAAATGGTAAGCTTGCATATGATTACATTAAGGCTTGCAGAGATAGAAACGAGCTTGATAAGATCAAGTGTATTATAACGGATATTGAGATGCCTATTATGGACGGCCATAGATTGACCAAACTCGTTAAGAGTGATGATGCTACCAAGGACATTCCGCTTATTATTTTCTCTTCTCTTGTAAACGAGGAAATGAGGAGAAAAGGTGAATCCTTAGGCGCTGATAGACAGCTTTCCAAACCTGAAATCGGAAATCTCGTTGCTGTAATTGATGAACTTGTTAATGCCGGCGGCTAATACTGATTGACGTTCGCTCCCTTTGTTGACTCAGTTTACATAAATGTGTCTAACTGTTTCAATGAAGGGAGTTATTTTTATTTTTAATGAACGAATGGAGTATTGTGCTATATGGAACAAAGCCTTTTGGAGAGAATCAAAGCCTCTGATCTATGTATAATTGGAATTGGCAGCGAATGGAACTGGGTTAAAAAGGGGATAAAATCGGACAGAAGATATTGTCAGATTTTAGAGTATTGTAAGGATGAGGGTAATCAATGGCTTCTACCAATCGTAGAATATGAATACGCATATTATAATTCAAATAAGAAAATAGAAGACGCCTATAGGGGACTTTGCAAGATGCTTGGAGATAAAAAATATTTCCTTGTTAGTGACATTGTTTTTCAGGATGCTCTTCTTTATGGTTTTGACCCGGAAAAGTGCGTCTATCCTTGCGGAAATCTGATGTACCTTCAGACTTCAAGCGATAAGGATGAACTTATCAGTGCGCAGTCTGTACCTGATTTTATGGAACTTGTTGAGAGAATTCATGGAATCATAACAGATTTAGATGGAAATATTGGAGAGGATAGCTCTTTTTCCAGACCTTTTTACAAAGGCAAAGAACTATATCTTAACCAAAAGAGAACGGAATATAGTAAAATAGTATATAATGAAAGTGCATATATTAATAAATGGAACGAGTATATGACTTACCTTTCAAGAACCCTTAATTCCAATTTACTGATTTTGGAGTTGGGAGTTGGTCTTGAGTATCCTACAGTTGTTAGATGGCCATTTGAAAAAATAACTTTTATCAATAAAAAGGCTCATCTGATAAGAGTACATGAAAAACTATATCATCATACTCCGGAGATTGAAGGTAAGACAGATTCTATTCCAATGAATTCAGTTGATTATTGCCTGCAGGAGAGTAAAGGACTATGAGCTCTGACGATGAGAGATATCTCGACAGTCTTCTAAATTCCGCACAATCAAATAAGAACCCTGGATCTGCTCTTAGCAGAATGTCATCAAAAGCTAAGGGCGAAGGAAATTCCCTTGCTTCTGAAACAGGATCAGGGGATCTTGGCGAGCTTGTAAGTAATTCCAATGGAAATGAAGATTTGGCTGAAATTGGAGATTTACTAAACAAGCTTGATAGTGATGAAATAATCGACGAAAAAATGGCAGACTTATTAGATAATATTGAGTCTCCAACAGATGAAGGCATTCCGAATTTTACAGTTGGAAAAGATGTATCTGCTCTGGATACAAGGGATCCGGAGGAAATAGCTTTAGATGAAGCTATTGCAGATGCTGAGAGAATGGAAGCTGAAATACAGAGCGGAAAATTTGACGACACATCAGCAAATCCTGATGAGAATACTCCCATCGTAGATATTAGTGAAGAAGATGATGCTCTTTCAGAAATGGCTCCGGAGGTTATACTTCCAGAGGATAATGCAATTGCTATGGAGAGTAGTAATACATCTGATGCAGACGAAACACCAGAGGAAATACTGACAGGTTTATTAGATGACATGCCTGGAGACGATTTATCTGCAGCTGCAGATGAGGCCCAGAGCGATAGTTTAAGTGATGTACTTGACAATATTCAGGACTTATCAGAGGGTGATTCTGATAGCCTTGATAATTTATCCCTCGAGGATATTGAGAAATCAATTGATGCAATAGGAAATGAAGAGCAGGTTCTTGATCAGATAGATGAGCCAATAGTAGAGCCGGCACAGGATGAAGCTACTGCACATCAAGAAACTTCAGAAGGTGAAATGGAGAATCTTGATGATCTCATGAAGGATATGGCAGACTTGGACTCACTGACAGAAGATCCATCTATGGGCGCAGCAGATACTTCTGACTCTTCTTTGGAAGAAAAACAAGAAGAAAGCACAAGTGATGAAGTTTCATTGGAAGATATGGAACAGATGATGGACGATGTGCTTGAGGAAACAACTTCCGAGGATGGAACAGCAGATGAGCCTGCTTCCGAAATCGAATCATTAGAGGAAAGCTTAACAGATGAGATGCCATCAGAAGATGGAGCATCTGAAGCAGAATTGTCAGAGGAAACATCTTCAGACGAAATATCTTTAGAAACTACAGATGAAACTACAAGTGAGGATGCATCTGATGGAAAAGAAACTACGCAAGATGCAGATAGTACGGAAAGCTCAGAAAGCTCTGAGGATGAGTTTGATCTTGGAAATCTGGAAGCAAGCCTTGACGATCTTTTAGGAGAAGATGCAGATTCCGCCTCTTCTACAGAGGGAGAAGTTGCTGAACTAGCTGATTCATCAAATGAAGGTGCTGATCATGGGGCAGAGGGAGAAGATGTCTCTATGCCTGATCTAGACGCCCTCATGAACAGCCTTGCAAGTGATGAAATCGAGGATTTGGAGAGTACTGCCAAGCAGGATGAAGAGGCTGGCGTTGCTCAGGATGAAGAAATACCTAAGGAAGAGATTCTCGAAGCCCTTACAGAAGAAGGTTTTGATGATGGCGCGGAGGAACCATCACTTGATGATCTTGCTTCTATACCTGAGAAAGGCGAAAGTAAGCAAGAAGATTCGGAAGATGATAAAGGCGGTAAAGGCAAGAAGGAGAAAAAGGAAAAGAAGGGTTTGGCAGGCTTTTTTGCAAAACTGTTCAAAACCTTAACTGAAGAGGAAAATGAGGGGCTTGCAAGTCTGACAGATGAAAATGCTACAGTACTTGAAGAACTTGCAGGGGAAGAAAAACCCAAGAAAGAAAAGAAAAAGAAAGAGAAAAAGCCTAAAAAGGAAAAACCTAAAAAAGAGCCTAAACCTAAGAAAGAAAAGCCACCAAAACCTAAGAAGGAGAAAAAGCCTAAACCTCCAAAGGATCCAGAAGCTCCTGAGAAGGTTATGTCGCCAAAGAAAATTGCTATTTCAGGCATTTTTGCGGCTAGCATAGGTATTTTCTTCATGATTCCGGTTTTGGTACTTCCAGAGAGAATAGCAAATAATAAAGCTTCAAGTGCTTATACTCACAGGGAATATACTACTGCATATAAAATGCTTTATGGAAAAGAACTAACAGAAGATCAGTCAATTATTTATGAGCAATCAAGAGTTCTAGCATGGGCACAGAGGTATCTTTCAGGATATGAGAACTATGTGGCCATGAACATGAAAGAAGAAGCACTTGACATGCTTCTTATGGGAATGAGAAATAAGGAGGATCTGTTAGAAGAAGCTACCAAATTCAATGTTGAATTTGAAGTACAGGGCGTGTATTCTAATATAGAATCGTTGCTTTTGGAAAAATATGGATTGTCTGAAACAGATATTTCAGATATAAATTCCATAAAAAAAGAAAGAGACTACACCATAAGACTAATGGAAATTGTAGGAACTCTATAGAAGGCATCGATATCTATCTTGGGAGGCACAAGCTATATGGTTGCTATTATTGATTACGATGCTGGAAACATAAGGAGTGTAGAAAAAGCCTTTGATTATCTTGGGGCTGAGACAATCCTTACTAGAGACAACAGGGAAGTCCTTAGAGCTGACCACGTGGTACTGCCTGGCGTTGGTTCTTTTGGTGACGCTATTAGGAAAATAGATGAGTATGGACTTAGGTCCACAATTAAGCAGGTTGTGGATGAGAAGATTCCATTTATGGGAATATGCCTGGGCCAACAGCTTTTATTTGATTCAAGTGAAGAATCAGTAGGAGCTTGTGGCCTGGGCATTTTACGTGGGAAAATAGTAAGTATCCCTGATAGGGACGCTGAAGGAAATAGTTACAAAATACCTCAGATTGGCTGGAATAGCCTTAAGTTTCCAAGAGAAGGCAAATTATTTAAAGGTATTGATGAGGGGGCTTACGTTTATTTTGTTCATTCTTATTATCTTGATGCAGAGGATAAGAGTATTGTGACAGCTACATGTGAGTATTCGACTACTATTGAAGCTTCTGTAGAGTCCGGAAATGTGTTTGCCTGTCAGTTCCATCCTGAGAAAAGTGCAGAAGTTGGAATGCAGATACTAAAAAATTTCCTGAATGTATGAGAATGGAGGCAAATAAATGTTAACAAAGCGCATAATACCCTGTCTTGATGTAAATAATGGAAGAGTAGTAAAGGGAGTTAAATTTGTAGATCTGGTAGATGCCGGAAATCCGGTTATGGTAGGAGAAGCCTATTCTAAAGCAGGCGCTGATGAACTTGTATTTTTGGATATTACAGCATCCAACGAGAGAAGAGCTACAGTAGCGGATATGGTCAGAGAAGTGGCTAAAAAGGTATTTATCCCCTTTACAGTGGGCGGCGGCATCAGAACTGTAGATGATGTCAGGGCAATTCTCAGAGAGGGTGCTGATAAAGTTGCCATGAATTCTGCAGCAATTGACAGACCTGAGCTTATAGCTGAGGCTGCTGATAAGTTTGGAAGCCAGTGCGTTGTTCTTGCTATGGATGCCAAGAAAAGAGAAGATGGCAGCGGATGGAATATCTACAAGCATGGTGGCAGGATCGATATGGGAATTGACGCCATTGAGTGGGCTAAAAAGGCTGTTTCTCTGGGTGCTGGAGAAATACTATTAACCAGCATGGACTGTGATGGTACCAAGAAAGGGTACGACCTTGAACTTACAAGGAAGGTTTCAGATGCAGTTGGCGTTCCTGTAATTGCTTCAGGAGGCGCAGGGAATATGGAACATTTTTATGATGCTTTGACAGAAGGCGGAGCTGATGCAGCTCTGGCAGCATCTCTTTTCCATTTTAAAGAACTTGAAATCTGTGATCTAAAGAAATATCTAAAGGACAAAGGCCTTTCTATCAGGCTTTGATCAATAATCTATTTAATAAAGGCGGCATAAAGACATGGCAATGGTTTCTGGGGACTGGTTACCAGCCCTTAATGAGGAGTTTCACAAGGAATATTACAAAAACTTATTTGAATTTGTTAAAATAGAGTACAGTACTCATGTAGTGTATCCTCCATCTGACGATATATTTAATGCACTTCACTTAACTCCACTAAAGGATGTGAAGGTGCTTATTCTGGGGCAGGATCCATATCATGAACCTGGACAGGCTCACGGCCTTTCTTTTTCTGTTCTTCCAGGCAAGGCTGATACGCCGCCTTCACTTCAGAACATTTATAAAGAGCTTAATGATGACCTGGGGTGTTATGTTCCCAATAACGGGTATCTTAAAAAGTGGGCGGATCAGGGAGTTCTACTGCTTAACACAGTTTTGACTGTCAGAGCGCATCAGGCCAATTCTCATAAAGGAAAAGGCTGGGAGAATTTCACAGATGCCATAATAAGAGCTGTAAATGAACAGGATAGACCAATTGTATATATGCTCTGGGGGAAACCTGCGCAGATGAAAAAGAGTATGCTTAATAACCCCAAGCATCTTATCCTTGAGGCACCGCATCCTAGCCCATTATCGGCATATAGGGGATTTTTTGGTTGCAAGCATTTTAGTCAGTGCAATGAGTTTCTTAAAAAGAACGGAATTGCTCCAATTGACTGGCAGATAGAAAATATATAAACCGCTTTTTTGTTTGGTTTATTAACATATATTTGTACTTGCATTGTTGCACGTTACTATGTTAAAGTGTATATTAAATTGTTTAAAATCTATATACACTGCAGGAGAAATATATTATGAAGAAAGCTTTCGTTACAAAAGAACAGGTGGAAAGCATAGTTAAGAGCTTCCCTACACCTTTCTACATTTATGATGAAAAGGGCATAGTTGAGAATGCCAAGGCTGTATATGATGCATTTTCATGGAATAAGGGTTTTAAAGAGTACTTTGCTGTTAAGGCGACACCAAATCCGGTGCTTATGGATATTTTAATGAAGCAGGGCTGCGGATTTGACTGCTCCTCAGAGACAGAGTTAATGCTCAGTGAGGCAGTAGGAGCAAAGGGCACGGATATCATGTTTTCTTCAAATGATACTCCCCCTCAGGAATTTGTGTACGCAGACAAGCTTGGAGCAATTATTAATCTTGATGATTTCACTCATATAGATTTTCTTGAGAAGACAATTGGCAAGATTCCTGAGACCATTTCATGTAGATATAATCCAGGAGGAGTATTTACATTGAGTAATGGAATCATGGATAATCCAGGAGATTCCAAATATGGTATGACTAAAGACCAGCTTTTTGAAGCTTTCAAAATTCTTAAATCAAAGGGTGCAAAAAAGTTCGGTATCCATGCTTTTCTTGCAAGCAATACAGTTACGAACGAATATTATCCTCAGCTTGCTGGGCAGCTTTTTGAGCTTGCTGTAGAACTTCAGAAGGAAACAGGCTGTAAGGTATGCTTTATAAACCTCTCTGGCGGAGTAGGAATCCCTTATCTTCCTGATCAGGAGCCCAACGATATCAAGGCTATTGGAGAAGGAGTAAGGGAGCAGTTTGAAAAAATACTTGTTCCTGCTGGAATGGGAGATCTTTCTATCTTTACAGAAATGGGAAGATTTATGATGGGACCATACGGAGCTCTTGTGACCAAGGCTATCCATGAGAAACACATCTACAAGGAATACATAGGCGTAGATGCTTGCGCAGTTAATCTTATGAGACCAGCTATGTACGGAGCATATCATCATATTACTGTTCTTGGAAAAGAAAATGATGAGGCCATTTGCACCTACGACATTACGGGTTCTCTTTGCGAGAATAACGATAAATTCGCTATAGATAGAAAACTTCCTAAAATAGACAAGGGAGATTATCTGTTTATCCATGACGCAGGAGCACATGGCTTCTCAATGGGATATAATTATAATGGCAAGCTAAAATGTGCTGAGCTTCTTCTTAAAGAGGATGGAAGCGTTCAGCTCATCAGAAGAGCAGAAAAGCCAAGAGATTATTTTGCAACCTTTGATTGTCTCAGCGTTTCTGCCAAGCTTGATCAAATTATGGACAGATGATAAGGATATAAAAAGATGAAACAGCTTCTGGATGAGTTTATTTTCTATCTGCATACAGTAAAGAAATGCTCCGATAATACAACTGCTTCCTACAAAAGAGATCTTCAGAAGATGCTAGAGTACATGGAAAACAGAGGAGTAACCGCTGTGGAGGAAATAACTCAGGACAGGCTGTTTGCTTATATGGCTTTTCTAAATGAAGAGCATTTATCATCAAACACCATTATAAGGCACAACTCATCTGCAAAAGCTTTTTTCAGATATCTTTTGGAAAACGGCAACATAAATGAAAATCCTGCAGAAAAGCTTAGGGCACCAAGAGCTGTTAAGAATCAGCCCAGGATACTTAGCGCCTATGAAGTTGAGAGCTTATTGTCACAGAGCTTTTCAGATGATAACAAGGGTAAAAGAGATAAAGCCCTTTTAGAAATAATGTATGCGACAGGACTTAAGGCTTCGGAAATTGTTGATCTTAGGCTTAGTAACATAGATATGAGCCTTAATTGTATAAGACTTAGTGCTGACAGAGTAGTCCCCTACGGCAAAAAGGCAAGAGAAGCCTTGGATGATTATCTTTTACATGCAAGACAGGAACTTATAAGTGACAATGAAGCTTCAAGGGACAGGGTCTTTGTAAATTACAAAGGGGAGACCATGTCCAGACAGGGACTTTGGAAACTTATTAAGACCTATGCTGACAGGGCAGGAATAGATAAGGATATTACTTCATATACCCTAAGACATTCCTTCGCAGTTCATCTTTTGGAGACGGGAGCGGACACTCTAGCGGTAAAAGAGATGATGGGCTATACAGATGAAGCTACTCTGGCCAAGTATTCCAGCAAAAAAGGCTTGTCCAAGGACCCATATGAGTGGGCAAGAATAAGAAACTAAACAAGATTAAGAATAATATACTATAAAAGAAGGTAGCACTTGATTTAGGTGCTACCTTCTTTTTAAAAATCGTATTTAAAATTGTTTTTTTGATCAGGCAAGTTCAGCCATCTCAAGGATAAGTCTTTCTGTGTCATCCCATCCAAGACAAGGATCAGTAATGGACTTTCCATATATGCCTTCGCCAATCTTCTGGCTTCCTTCTTCCAAATAGCTCTCAATCATGACACCCTTAACAAGTGACTTGATATCAGAATTAAGGCTTCTGGAGTGAAGAACTTCTTTGGCAATCCTGATCTGTTCCTTGAACTGCTTATTTGAATTATTGTGGTTACAGTCAATAATAGCAGCAGGGTTAACAATCTCACGCTGATTGTAGAGCTGCATGAGAAGGCTTAAGTCTTCGTAATGGTAATTTGGTATAGACTGGCCATGCTTGTTAGAAGAACCTCTAAGTACGCAGTGAGCAAGAGGATTACCATTAGTCTTAACTTCGTAGCCTCTGTAAACAAAATCATGCTCCTGCTGAGCAGCATAAACTGAATTGAGCATGACACTTAATGTTCCGCTTGTTGGATTCTTCATACCTGCAGGAACATCGAAACCACTGGCAGTCATTCTGTGGGCCTGATCCTCAACAGATCTTGCACCTATGGCCACGTAGGAGAGAATATCTGCTACATAGCCCCAGTTCTCAGGATAGAGCATCTCATCAGCTGCTGTAAGACCAGATTCCTGAATGGCCTTGAGCTGCATCTGCCTCATGGCAATAAGTCCTGCATGGAAATCAGTCTTGCCTTCTGGATCTGGCTGAGAAGTAATTCCTTTATAGCCTTCGCCAGTTGTTCTGGGCTTGTTGGTATAGATTCTGGGTATGATAATAAGTTTATCTGAAACCTTCTCACTAACCTTACCAAGGCGCTGAACATACTCACAGACTGCATCTTCTCTGTCTGCTGAACAAGGACCAATGATAACGAGAAACTTATCACTCTTACCAGTAAAGACATCAGAGATCATCTGATCACGCTGAGCCTTGATAGCAGCCAGCTCTTTTGTAAGTGGAAATCTCTCCCTGATCTCATCTGGAGTAGGGAGCTTTTGTATATATTCAAAAGACATTTCTATAATCCTCCTAAAAAACGAAAATCTTGAAACACTATACCACTTTAAACCGCAAAAGTAAACTATGTATTTCTTATTCTGACAATATTTTTACTTGGTCAGCATTTAAATTATAGAGGTTTGCCACACATTTATCTAGTCTTTTTATGGTTTTAAGAATAATTTTCTCATCAAAAGACTGATCATTATTATCATAATAATCTGATATCATTTTAGACATTTTAGTTATTTCTTTTCTTGTGACCTCATCGCAGATGGGGATTGGCAGAGTTTCCAGGGTTGACCTTAGAACCTTTAAATTCTTACAGGTGTGCCTGTAATAAAAGCTCATGGCACTGGAATTAAGGATTGCCATTATATAGTAATTTGAATAACCATTTACATGCGGAACCATGATATTTGCACTGTTTAATGACAATAAAGCATCTCTATCAAGGGCTACTACAGGCTCGTTTGCTATAAACCTGTAAAAGAGCTTATCCTGGGCCCTATAGAGACTTATTGGAGCAACCTGCTGGTATTTATCAGGCGAAAAAGCAGTATAGGTATTTCCTACAGAAATTGAGTATTTGGATATGTCTTTTCCCTTGATTATTGGCTCAAGGCCCTTACTATAGGTGTCTGATAAAAGAGTGCTATTTGCACCGGTCACAATACCAAGTGCAAAGTCACAATTATCCTTAAGGGTAAAATGTGGCACCTCATGCATTTTCTGAAGAATAGCATACTCTGAGTCGTCTGCTAGAATATTGAAATTATCAGAGTCTATGCGATTTTTTGGAACAGTAAAGCTTCTGAGAAGACAAAGAGTTCTGCCACCTTTATTCTGCTTCTTGTAAAAGGACGCCTTTATATGAGAAATATTAAGGCCCTTTGTAAGCTGCAAAGTGATGCAAGGACACTGAACTTTATCAAAGGCTTCCCCCAGATAGCATAACTGCTTGATGCAGCTCATTTTTAATATATATTTCCTGATGCCACCGTGATAGTCAGAGGACAGGATTGTCTCTGGAAGCACAAAACATAGACTTTTTGAGCACTTTAAGGCTTTTTCTACAAAAAGAGTGAAAGACTCAGGCTTACCCTTGCCCTCAAAGGACTCAAAGAGCTTTTTTATGGAATTTATCTGAGGCCTTTTAAAAGCGTAGCCCCAGGGCGGATTCCCGATTACATGATCAAAGATAAGGGATTCTTTTTCTGTATCAAAAAGAAAATCTCTGCTGCGGATATTTGAAAATATCATATCCAGATCATTCTGGCTGGTGATTTTGTATCTGATAGCTAAATTGATCCTTGCTATAGCTATAGCTGTGCTGTCGATATCATAGCCGTAAATATTGGAAAGAGGTACGTTTTCAGGAAGTCTTATAAGAAAATTACCCGTTCCGCAGGCAGGATCAAGGATCTTTTTGCCAGATATCTCTTTTGACGGAATATCGGCAAACACATTTTTAATAAGTTCATCTGCCACAAAGAAAGGAGTGTAGTAGGCTCCTGTAGACTTTTTGTCCTGCATAGAGCGAAGAGACAGATACAGCATTCCAAGGGTATCTTCCTCCGGGATAAGGACAAGCGGGTAGTTATAAGAAACATCAGATTGTGAAGAACTTTTAAGGCTCTTTAACAGGATTTTAGAGATATTCTGTGGCACGCCAGCCTTTTTAAGGAGACCATGGCTATAAGAGCAGAGAATATCTTCGATGTTATTTTTTGAAAAATCCTCACACATAATGAGTTTTTTAATTGTTTTATAATTAGGAGAAGAAGCTGAAATATAAGATTTAGGTATAAAGTTTGAAGACTGCCGTGATTTATTGCGTCTGGATCTAAGATCAGTGGAAGACGCAAGCTCACTAGATTTATCAAGCACATCTTTTTGAGATAGCAAAAAGAAGGCCCCATTTCGCTGGCCCTTAAGTTTCCCAAGCTTTATCCAGTTTTTGATAGTCGCAGAGCTCACTCCAAGAATCTCAGAGGCTTCTTTGACTGATAAAAGCTCACTTTTTTCCATAGATATAATTATGAGAAAATGCCAGAGAAAAGTAAAGTGGAAATTGACGTGTGTGATATTATATTATGAGTCTGGATGCTGAATCAGGCTATAAACTGGTGATTTGCATATTACACGAGTTAAATGAGAGGATAGATTTTATGAAATGTCATATATGCGGAAGAGAAAATGATGGAAAGGTCAGCTACTGTATTTATTGTGGCACACCTATAAAAAACTATAAGAGAAAGAAAATGGCCGGTATAATAGCCGGTATATCAGGACTTGTCATCTTAGCGATTGTAGTATTTTCTGCTTTTGCGATCATAGATGACAGCAAAGGCATGAGAATGGACTATAGTAAGGACGAGAAGATTGTAAGGTATGCTGATATTAACGATATCGAAAACCCCAGGATCTTTATGGGAGACCACATTCTTTTTAGTGAGACCGGCGCTGTACTAGAGGACTTTTTTGAGAAAAATGCTTATTTTGATTATAACGATAATTATGATCACACTATGGCTGCGGTAGAAAATGATGATAAGCTATATTATGTAGATGGACAGCTAAAGCCAAGGCCTATTGGCTATGAAATATATAACTTTATAATGTGTAAGGATGGCGGATATATACTATGTGAAGGTAGTACAGATGGATTGTTTGTTTACGATGTAGATAATGACAGCAGAATTCAGATTGCAGATAGCTGTTATAAAAGCTCAATATCCTCCAATGGTAAGTATGTTGTTTTTTCTGATAATTATTTAGAAAAACAGGGAACTTGGATAGTTTCTTTGGACGATTCTGAGAAAACTAAAATTTCAGATAAGACTCTTAAACCCATATATATTTCAAGAGATGGTAAAAGAGCTTTCTTTGAATATTATGATGATAGTTTGAAACTTATATTTTATTATAATGACGGAAAATGCGAATGCATTGGTTCTGCAGATAATATATGGGAAATAACAGTGAATGACGACTGTACCGATATGTTTTTAGCTGGTGAGAGTGGCTTATATTACTATAATTCAGAAATGGAGTCTTTGAAAAAACTACTAGATGATAATGCAAGAACTTATTACTTGGGAAAAGAAATAATTGGTGTAACTGGAAGTTTATCAGAGATTAATGTTTGTGATGCTCCGACCTTCAGAAAATGCTTTATTACTGGCAACCACAGCTTCTACTTTGAGGATGAGAATACAAGGCTGTTAAAACTTGATGGATTCGTGTATAAAGAACCATATAAAATAGATGAGGACTGCGGATGGTTATATGAGAAAAACAATGGTATATTCCAGGCAGTAAGAGTTACCGCAGAAGGAACAGAATATATGGATATTCCTGGGGTAGACTTTAAGGTTGAAAGTCTAGCCGGGGATGAAAACTGTGATACTCTCTGGCTTGTCAGCTCCGATAATGAGTTATATGAATATCACGATGGCAAGCTTAACTTTATTTCAACGGCTGAAAATGGCTACTATGATCTAAAATATGATAAATATGAAGAAAAGCTATTTTTCCTGGACGATGATTGCCTTTGCTCTGTAAAAAAAGGAGAAAAGCAAGTTGTAAGAGAGTATGATGGATGTAAATATGGTGTTGTAATAAAGTATATATATGATGATTTTATTGCAATTTCTGATGAGAAAAAGCGAGATGTGGTCAGGATTTTCGGCAATTATGTTGATGTAAACGAGTAAAGGGTGCATATGACTAAAAAAAGAAAGCCCTATGGCGGAATAAGTATTATTACCAAATACTTACAGGAACAATATGGAGAAAGAGGCGTTCTTGTTAAAAGAGGACGTCCTATTGTCATGGATCAGAGATCTATGGAGGAAATCAGTGGCCGCAGGACCAGGAACTGTTCTGTTGTAGCTGTAGCAAGAGTAATTGACTACTACAGAAGAACTATGAAGCTTCCTGGGATTCCAGAGGATATTCGTGAAATATACAAGGATGTTGAGGAAATCGCAGAAAGCTACGGTTATACAGACAAGAGAGGGACAGTTCCATTCTTTATTTCTGGTATTGCCAAGGAAGCTTTTGCAAAATATGGAATAAAGACAAAGTGCAGGGGAGTATATGTCTGGACCTTTGAGAAACAGGTGGTAAAAGAAATCTCGGAGGGAAGGCCGGTCATAATGAACATAGCAAGGGGCTATTATAAGGACCATACTATAGTAGTTGCAGGCTATAGCATCTGGCGTGTGGGAGAAAAGCTTTATCCTATGCTGAGAGTAGTTGATGGCTGGAAAAAGGGGTATCATTATATAGACTATGAAGCCTTTGCAAAAGATATATCCCAGTCATTATTTGGTTCATTTAATACGATTGTAGTAAAATATATATGATATAGGTGTCATAATTCATAATGATTACATGTTTACATGATAATCATTATGAATTATTGACCCGAACAAATATGAGGAATTAGCAATTTACGAAGTAAATTAGCGGTTTCCGAATATTTGTAGAATTGCGAAAATGACGTATGTCATGGAGCAATTCGTATATCATATCCATGTAATTTACTGCCAGTAGTCATGGAGCAATTCGTATATCATATTCATAGAAATTGCTGCCAGTAGTCATGTTTTTTATGAGGGCCCAATATGAAGAAAAAAGTTCTTATAAGCGCTTCAATTCTTGTTGCAATTGCGGTGGTGATATTTCTTGTAATAAGCCAGATGAGTTATGTAAAAGAAAACCCATCAAGGCGGGATGGGCAGGTGGTAGAAGGCGCAGATGCTACAGACTTAGATGGAGTAAATGGGGAACTTGATGAAAACTATCAGGCAGCTAGCTCAAACTCCAAAAACACAGAAGCGGCCTCTGAGAGACAGGAAGCAGATAGTGCACTTATGGCGTCTTTAGAGTCAATGGGGGGAGCAGAGCCTGTTTCCAAGGACGTTGAAAGTGTTGAGGTAGTTCTTTTGCCTGAGGCGGTCACTATTGAAGAGGGAGATCTTGGCCTCTTTTATGGGAATGATGATTTTTCTGATATTATTCCGGTAGACATTCATTCCTTTTCTTCTGAAGAAATTCCTGAAAAATACGATTCAAGAGATGTTGATGGAAAAAACTATGTAACCCCTGTTGAAGATCAGGGATATACCTATCTGTGCTGGACCTATGCTTCTCTCGGGGCAATTGAAAGCGATATTTTAAAGCATTATCCTGAATTTTCAAGGAATGAACTTGACCTTTCTGAAAAACACCTTGCCTACTATAACATGCATAAAGCTGAAGGGTCAGTTAATGGATATATAGACGGAGACTACAGAGAATTCGTTAACGCAGATAACGAAGAAGGCGCATGGATCTTTGACTATGATACGAATTATGTTGCAACAGGCGGAGTAGCAGACTTTGTAATAAGCCTTCTGACAGCCTGGAAAGGGCCTGTTTACGAACAAGGGAATGATAGCTTTAACAGCATCTACGGAGAAAAATATCTTTTTAAGGATAATGCAAGCCTTCCTTCACCAGCTTATACTAGCTCTTTCCATGTGCAGAATGTCCTCCAGATATGTTCTAATATCGACAATAATAAAATGATAAAGCAGATGATAATGGAACATGGGGCAGTGACCTGCGGAGTTTGCGCAGACAGTAAGTTCTTTAGCGGACATAATCTGAATCTTTATTCTGATTTTGGAGGAGCTAAGATACCTACTGCAGATCATGAAGTCATGATTGTTGGGTGGGATGATTCCTACAGCAGATTTAATTTCAGGATGACGCCGCCTTCTGATGGAGCCTGGATTTGCAGAAACAGCTGGGGGAATAACTCTGGGGAGAATGGATTCTTTTATTTATCCTATTACGATCAGACTACTGGCACAAATAACGTGGCAGCCTACGATATAGCCCTTGAGGGAGACAGTGATTTTTATGATCACAACTATCAGGCAGCAGGCTTTATCACCTACATGATAAGCACGCTTGAAGATTCAGATAACTATGTTACAAGCTATAGCGCTTCCACTAACCCTTATGGAATGCTATACACTGCTGCAGGAGATGAAAAGCTAAAGGCTATTGGCCTTATGGGGCTAGATACTTATCAGCAGTATAAGTTTGATATTTATGTTAATCCCAGGGTAAAAGATAACGCGATTCAGTTTTCTGATTTAAAAGAGCCTGCGGCTAGTTTTAAAGGCAGCGCTATAAGCGGAGGTTTCCATACATTTGAACTTGAAAAAGAGATAGACCTGGCAGCTGGGGATGAGTTCTTTATTCTGGTTAGTCCCTACACCCCAGGGAGAGTCGTTTTTGAGAGTGCTGTAGATGCCATCAGTAAGCCTAATTATGATGAGTGGGATAATCTGACTGGCAACGTTCACAACTGCTATAATGCCAGCGGATGCAGCTTTTATATAGTTGGAGATGGAACAGGACTTGAAAGGCAGGAAGATAAGGACTTTTTTGTAAAGGCCTACACAACAGACAAATAATAAGCAATAAAAAAGAGGCGATAGGGAGTCGTCTCTTTTTTGTTCCACAAGATTTTTTTGGGAGGAGGGCTGCTTAATGGGGAGTTAAGCAGCCCAGGTATGAAAAAAGTTTTGTTGGGGGAGTGAGAATTTTTATTCTCACTAAATATATCGGTGGGTAAATAAAAAACTTAACAGTATTTAGAGAAAAAATATTGCTAAATTATATACGCAATAACGATAATAATATTGTGCAAAAATGTCAGAACGGATGTTTGAAATTTTAAAGATAATGTGTTATATTGTGTTTAGTACAAAGAAAGGCACAAGATATGGCTAAGAATATAAAAGAAGTAGATGAGATTAGTACAACAGATAAGTTAAAAGCGCTTAAGACGCTTAAGGATGCTGGATTTAGAGTAGAATTTAGCGGAAGCGGAGTACCAACAGTAATCAGCATGCATCTGGAAGATATGGACAAGGATCTTAAAAAGGTCAAGAAACTTCTTAAAGAGCTTAGATACAACGGAAGCTTTGGCGTAAGAGGCCCCAGGAAGACTGATGGATTATTATCTGAATCTGGTGATACAGCTGCAGAAATTGAAGCTGAGGCACAGATTGAGGAGAGTACAGACAATTCCGAACAAATAGCAGCTTCAATAGAAGAAAATGAGATTCTTACAGCATAATGTATATCAGCCCTTACGGGCATAATAAAACCACCTATTTTGAATTAAATAGGTGGTAATTTTTTTGGGAGGAGGGGTCGACCAGTGGGGAGCCGATCGACCCGGTATGAAAAAAGTTTTGTTGGGGGAGTCAGAAGTTTTACTTCTGATAGATATATACTAGTATCTAAATATGGACAAAAAATGGACGATTTATAAATTAAACATAAAGTAAATCGAAATAATAAATAATCAAAGTACGATATATAGTTAATTGTTGAATATTTCTTTGGGTTTTCAACGAAATATTGTATAATGGAACTAGGTATATGATGTTGTAGGAATGTTTTGCAAACACATAATATTGTGGTTTTTAATCTGTGAAAGGCCAAATATGGATAGGTTTACAACACGAGATTTAGGTAATCAGAATGTTTCAATAGCAAGACTATCAACAGGCGAATGTGCTGCTGCGGCTGCACACGCTGCTTCTGCGGATCTTCTTTTCAGGATCAGACATGAGACAGTAGAAATAGCAGGTACTGTAAATAAACTATGCCAGGTTCGAAGAAATGATGAAGGGTGCGACCTAAGAAAATCTGAATATATTGCAAGCTTCGAAGGCGGCAATCCTCCTGATATAAAGGATAAAGCCCAGATAATAGCTACTGTTTCATATATCGATGACTTTAATGCCATAAGCGAAAATGCTTTTGTGAGCCCTAGCCATCCCAATCTTTTTCTTACTGGAGGAGAGGGCATTGGTACGGCTTCAGGAGGTGCTGCCGGTTTTTTAAATGGTGAAGCCCTCATAGATGCAAATACCAGAAAGATGATCTTTGACACAGTTGGTGAGATATGCGAGGCGTCTGATGGTGCTCAGCTTCTTCTTATCACAATAAGATGCCCTGAAGGAATGATGATCGCTGCAAGTGCTGCCATGGGACAGACAACCTTTACTGGCGGAATATCAATAATTGGTGAGTATTCTAAGCTTTGTGCTGTTCATCAGAGAGATATAACAAAGTCTGTAGATGATCAGATAAAGAAGCAGGTTGATATGGGGGTAAAGAGCATTTTGGTTGCCCCTGGATCTTATTGTGCCGACCAAATTGATAAACAGCTTCATTTGCCTCTTAAAACGGCAGTGTACTGCTACAATTATCCTGGACAGGCTATTGACAGCTGCGTATCCATGGGAGTTGAGAATTTTCTTCTTGTAGGAAATGTGGGTAAGCTCGTTAAGCTTGCTGCCGGCATAACTAATACAAATTCCTATGCGTCTGATGGTAGAAGAGAAATATTTGCGGCCCATACAGCTATAGTCGGCGGAACTGCAAGTCAGGTAAGAACAGTAATGAACTGTACAACCTGCGATGAGATACTGGCTCTTTTTACCAATTGGGGACTTAGGGACAGAGTAATGATGAGCGTTATGAATTCCATAAATGAATATGGAAATATAAGGAGCAGAGGGAGATTAAATCTGGGAGTTGCTCTTTTTTCAGAAGAGTTTGGGCTCCTTGGCCAGACAGCAGGAACAAAAAATGTTCTTGTAAAGGTTTCACAGGAACAATTTGCATTGTCACTTAGGCTAAAATAGAGTATTCTATATAGGATACTATTTTTGTTAGGAGATATTGGGGAATGAGTAAGATAATTTTAACTGGAGACAGGCCAACAGGTAAGCTTCATGTAGGCCACTACGTAGGATCACTTCGTAGAAGAGTAGAGCTTCAGAATTCCGGGGAGTTTGATAAGATCTTTATTATGATCGCAGATGCTCAGGCGCTTACTGATAACGCTGACAACCCTGAGAAGGTCAGACAGAACATCATTGAGGTAGCGCTTGATTACCTTGCTGTTGGTCTTGATCCTGAGAAATCTACATTGTTTGTTCAGTCACAGATTCCAGAGCTTACAGAGCTTTCATTTTACTATATGAACTTGGTAACAGTTTCCAGACTTCAGAGAAATCCTACTGTTAAGTCTGAAATTGCTATGAGAAATTTTGAGACCAGCATTCCTGTAGGTTTCTTCACTTATCCAATCAGCCAGGCAGCTGATATTACAGCTTTCAAGGCTACAACAGTTCCTGTTGGAGAAGATCAGGAACCTATGATCGAACAGTGCAGAGAAATTGTTCACAAGTTTAATTCAATCTATGGTGAGGCTTTGGTTGAGCCACAGATTCTTTTGCCTGATAATGCAGCATGCTTAAGACTCCCAGGTATTGATGGTAAGGCCAAGATGAGTAAATCACTTGGAAACTGCATTTACCTTTCAGAGGAACCTGATTCTATCAAGAAGAAGGTTATGAGCATGTTCACAGATCCTAATCACCTTAGGGTTGAGGATCCAGGCCAGGTTGAAGGCAATCCCGTATTTATCTATCTTGATGCCTTTGCTAAAGATGAGCATTTTGCTGAATTTGCTCCAGAGTATGCTAATCTTCAGGAGATGAAGGAGCATTACAGCCGTGGCGGACTTGGTGATGTTAAGGTCAAGAAATTCCTTAACAATGTTCTTCAGACAGAACTTGAGCCTATCAGAAACAGAAGGAAAGAGTTCCAGAAGGATATACCATACGTTTACGAAGTACTTAGAAAAGGAAGCCAGGTAGCTGAGGAAGTTGCAGCTTCTACACTTAGAGATGTGAAGAATGCAATGAGGATCAACTACTTTGACGATAAAGAACTTATAGCTATGCAATCTGCAAAGTATGAGGAGACACAAGACTAATGAAAAACATCCTGTTTGTAGCTTCAGAAGGTGTACCATTCATTAAGACAGGCGGACTTGCTGATGTAGTAGGTTCTCTGCCCAAGGATATCGACAAGAGATATTTTGATGTTCGTGTAATCCTGCCGCTTTATAAGTGTATAGGTCAACCACTCAGAGAGAAGATGGAATATGTTTCCAACTTTTACATGGACTTCCATTGGAAGAATGAGTATGTTGGTATTTTTAAAGCAGAAGTTGACGGGATAAAATATTACTTTATCGACAACGAGTTTTACTTTAACGGTATGAAACCATATGGAGATGATGTGCTTTTTGAGATTGAGAAGTTTGCATTTTTCTCCAAGGCAGCGCTGTCAATCCTGCCTGTTATAGATTTCAGACCTGACATTATCCATTGCCACGATTGGCAGACGGGTCTTGTACCTGTATACCTTAAGGAGAGATTCCAGGGAAGCGAGTTCTACAGGGGAATCAAGGCGGTTATGACTATTCATAACCTTAAATTCCAGGGCAAATGGGATATCAAGGCAGTTCAGGATATCACCGGTCTTCCGGATTATTATTTTACCCCTGACAAGCTGGGACTCTTTAAGGATGCCAACCTTCTTAAGGGTGGTATTGTATATGCGGATGCCATTACTACTGTAAGTAAGGCCTATGCAGAAGAAATCAAGACTCAGTTCTATGGTGAAGAGCTTGATGGACTTTTAAGAGCAAGATCTGGCGACCTCAGAGGTATTGTCAATGGTATAGACTACGATGATTTCAATCCTGAGACAGACAAATACATTCCTTACAAGTACAATGCCATTAACTTCCGCAAGGAAAAGGTCAAGAATAAACGTGCCCTTCAGAAAGAGCTTGGGCTTAAGGAAGATGATAAGTGCATGATGATTGGTATTGTTTCAAGACTTACTGATCAGAAGGGCTTTGATCTTATTAACTACGTTTTAGATGAACTTTGTCAGGATGCTATTCAGCTTGTTGTACTTGGTACAGGTACTGAGCAGTATGAGAATGCTTTCCGTCATTTTGACTGGAAGTATCATGACAAGGTTTCTGCAAATATTTATTATTCAGAACCTATGTCTCACAAGATTTATGCTGCGTCAGATGCATTTTTGATGCCTTCATTATTTGAACCATGTGGCCTTTCACAGCTCATGGCTCTTAGATATGGCACTATTCCTATTGTTCGTCAGACAGGCGGACTTATAGATACTGTAGAGCCGTATAATAAATTTGAGAGCACTGGAACAGGCTTTGGATTCCTTAATTACAACGCTCACGAGATGCTTGGAACGATCAGAGAGGCTGAGCATGTATATTACGATCAGAAGCGTGAGTGGAACAAGATGATCGACAGAGCCATGGCAGTTGATTTTTCCTGGAAGGTTTCTGCAGAGAAATATCAGGAAATGTATGATTGGTTGAAGCCATGATAGTAAGGACCTGGCAAATGTCAGGTCCTTCATTTTTGTAAAAATAGTTCATATGAAAAGAGTTTTTTAAGTTATGAATATTGATGCTGAAAATACTAGCAAAAAAAGAGGGCTTCTTATGCAGGCTGGAATTCTGGCAATGGCTGGGATCATCAGCAGGATAATAGGCCTTTTATATAGAAGCCCATTGGCAGCGATAATTGGCGATGAAGGAAATGGCTATTATACAGCAGCCTACGCCATGTATTCTATTGTGCTGCTTATTTCTTCTTATAGCATCCCATCAGCTATGTCCAAGATAATATCTTCAAGGCTGGCTCTTGGAGAATTTAAGAATGCCCATAAAATCTTTAAATGCGCACTGGTTTATGTCTCTATAGTGGGATTTGTAGGAAGTCTGATCCTGTTTTTGGGTGCGGATATTCTTGCTGCAGGGAGAAGCGCAGTAGTACTTAGATTTTTTGCTCCAACTATATTTATTTTTGGATTTCTTGGAGTATTAAGAGGATATTTTCAGGCTCATAAGACCATGATTCCGACATCTATATCCCAGGTTGTAGAGCAGGTCTTTAATGCACTTGTAAGTGTTGGTGGAGCATTATTTTTGACAAGACTTGCAGGAGAGGCTGATACGTCCAAGAGAGCTATGTATGGCGCTATTGGTAGTGCTCTTGGCACAGGAAGCGGTGTTCTTGTAGCACTCCTTCTTATGATGCATGTCTATTACACAAACAGGAAGGAAATCAGAAAGCGCCTTGATAGTGACAAGGGTAAAGAGATATCAAGTAAAGAAATCTATAAGATGATAATTCTGATTGTCACTCCATTTATACTTAGTACTTTTATCTACAATCTTTCTACTTCTCTTAATGCGACGCTTTTTAGCAGAATTCTTATGGATGTAAAGAAAATGGATGAAGCTGCTGTAGCTGCCATGTACGGCGTTTTTAATGGCAAGTCTCTGGTTATTACCAATCTTCCAATTGCATTTGCAAGTGCTGCCTCAGCAGCTATGATTCCTGAAATATCAGGACTTTATGCAAAGGGCGACAAGGAAGCTGCCAGCATAACAATATCCAAAGTGAACAAGATAATTCTTTTAATAGCTATTCCAAGTGCAGCAGGATTATTTGCGCTTTCCAAGCCTGTTATGATGATCCTGTTCCCTCAGAAAGCATCTATTGATGAAGCTTCCATGCTTTTAAAGATACTAGCAGTAACAGTTGTCTTTTATGCCCTGTCTACAGTGTCAAATGCTGTACTTCAGGGAATAGGCAGGGTCAATATCCCTGTGGTCAATGCACTTATAGCCCTTATAATTCAGACAGCAACATTAAGCATTTTATTGCTAAAGACTAATCTTAATAATGTGGCTCTTTGCATTGCGACTATTCTTTATTCACTCCTGATGTGCATATTGAATTCAAGGGCACTAAAGAAGTCTATTGATACATCAAACAGCTTTAAAAAGACCTATGTACTTCCCACTATTTCAGCTGTAGTTATGGGAGTTTTTGCATATCTGACATACAGACTGGTTTCCTTTGGGGCTTATAAGAGCCTTAGACCAGTAGGTATTTCTTTTGATGAGTTTATGTATTCTGATTACTTCGTAAACGTAGTTGCCTCTGTTATTGCTATATTTGTAGCCATAATTGTTTATTTTGTTGTCCTTATCAGAACAGGCGGAGCTACACAGGAAGAAATAAAGCGTTTTCCAAAAGGGGCTTCTATAGCAAGGCTTCTAAAGAGAATGCATATCCTTAAGTGAGATTTGAAATGAGGTGATGTGATGCGTATAAAAATGGGGACTATCATTTCCATTTTTGTATTGGCTTTTTTTATACAGGGATGCACTAAAGATACCAAATTAGAGAATACTGAATTTGATGGGACTAAGTACCTGCAGATCTCAGATCTTACAGACGCAGCAGCAAATCTTGAAAACTATGCTCAAAGCGCAGAAGTAGTAGAAAATCCAGATTATGCTCTGAGTGTTCCCACCTATATTACAAAGATTGATGGAATCTGGTTTATTGTAGACTGTTACCACAACAGAGTAGTTTATAATGACAACGTAGATGAATCCCTTACTGGTTTCGATATTATGTGTTCAGAGGCGGTCATGCCACACACCATAGCAGGGGATGGGACAGTTTATCTTATAGATGATACAGAAAATAACAGAGTACTTATCTATGAGAAGAGTAGCGGAAAATTTATCCTTACCCAGAAATTTGATAATATTGGAGTCAGACCCCATTTTACAGTTTATGATGAGGCTACAGATACCTTTTATGTCTGGAGCTCTGAAAGCGGGGAACTATATTGCTTTAGGCATACCAAGGACTCCAGCAGAATGTATCTTACTGAGATCAGGAAAATAGACGAACTTGCGGATACCTATGTTAGATCTTTTACAATAATAGATGGTGACATTTATTTCGTCTCAGGAATATCGGAAAAGGGAGCAACTCCAAGAATTCTTAGGTGTGATCTAAAAAACCTGAAGATCAAAAAAGAATATCCCGTTCCAGATCAACTTGCGGGAATGGCGCAGCTATCTTTTATTGAGGGGAAATACTATATTACTGTTTCAACTGATATTACAGGTAATCAGGATTACGCCACAATTGTAAGGGCAGATTCTCTCGAGAATTTAGCAGAAGGGAAGTTTGAAGATATTTATTCCAGGTACTTTGTGGGTGGAGGAACACCATACTATATCACGAAGGTGGATGATACCTACTATTTGACTGAGCATAGATTAGCCTCGCACTCTATCTGGAGTTTTAAGGTAAAGGATGGGGAAATATGCGATGTTCAGACGCTATACTGAGCATAGGCACGTATTTTTCGAAATTGTATTGGATGGATCCTGTAATTAGGGATTAGAATAATTTAGCAATAGGAGAGGAACAGATATGAAAAAAGAAAATCTTAAAAAGTACACGGATTTTATAGTAAAAGAGACTACGGATCTTTTAAACATTGATTCACCAACAGGCTATACGTCTGAAGCTGCTGACTGGGTAAAAAAGGAATTTGAAAAGCTGGGTTTTGAGGCTAAGCTTACCAATAAAGGCGGCGTGATCGTAGATCTTGGAGGAAAAGACAAAGAGAACGGACTATTACTTGAAGCACACACAGATACTCTTGGAGGCATGGTTGCTACTATAAAGTCAAACGGAAGACTTCAGCTTACTAATCTTGGAGGCATGAATCCAAACAATGCTGAAACAGAGAATGTAAGGGTAGTCACAAAGTTTGATGGCATCTATGAAGGCACATTCCAGCTAAACAACGCATCAATCCATGTTAATGGTGACTATGATGACACAAAGAGAACCTGGGAATCCTGCGAGGTTGTTCTTGATGAAGACGTTAAGACTAAGGAAGATACTGAAAAACTAGGAATTTCAGTTGGAGATATTGTCTGCTTTGAGCCTAATGTGAGAGTTACAAAGTCAGGATATATCAAATCAAGATTTCTTGATGACAAGTTGAGCGTAGGAATACTTCTTGGTCTTGCCAAATATATAAAGGACAATAAGATAACTCCAAAGAGAGCTCTTTATGCACATATTACAGTTTATGAGGAAGTTGGACATGGCGGATGTGGAAGCGTTCCAGAGGGTTGCACAGAAGCTATCTCAGTAGATATGGGATGTGTTGGAGAAGGCCTTACCTGTACTGAGAAACAGGTTTCAATCTGTGCCAAGGATAGCGGTGGTCCTTACAGCTATGAAATAGTAAAGGCACTTACCAAGGCTGCCAAGGATAGCGGCGCTGATTATGCAGTTGATATTTATCCTCATTATGGAAGTGATGTAGAGGCAACTCTTCGTTCTGGCAATGATCTTAGACATGGACTTATCGGTGCTGGTGTTTATGCTTCCCACGGATATGAGAGAAGCCATAGAGATGGAGCAGAGAATACATTAAGACTTCTTATCAAGTACTCTTTGTAATAAAAGAAAAAAGTAAAGCGCTACCTTTATTTTTGAGGAAGCGCTTTACTTTTATTCATTATTTTATTCATTATTTTTTCATTGTCAGGGTTCTTATTTTGGCGGATTCTTACGTCTTCGTTTCATAGCATACATATGCTCATCTGCATTACCAATCGCTTTACTTATATCACCATTGGATTCGTAGATTGAAGTGTGGGTTCCAATGCTGGCTGATACTCTAAAGCCCAGATCCTGACTTGCAGTTTGCAATTTCTCCTCTATATCTGCACAGATTTTTTCGATATCAACATCACCCACCATGAGAGAGAACATCTCATCACCACCAGCTCTTACGCAGATTGCATCATCAGGAACGGATTCCTTAAGGGCTGTTGCTACGGCTTTTATAGCACTGTCACCTGCCATGTGTCCCATATTGTCATTTATTTGCTTGAGTCCATCAAGGTCAAGCATGATTACATTTAGCATCTTACCCTTGTTATTAGTCTTGCTAAACAAGTCATTTACCTTTGAAATAAAGGCAAGCCTGTTGTAAAGTCCCGTTAGAGCATCATTTTCATACATTTTCTGGATCTTATCCCTAAGATATTGCTGATACTTGGTTACAACATATCCGCCGATACTCATCTCAAAACAGTTCGTGAGATTGGGAGTCTGATTATAATCTATCAGCATAGTTCTGGGATAGGAGTAGCATACAAAGCCAGGACATTTATCCAAATACACAAGACTGTTGAAGATAAGTGGCTGACCAATCTTCAGAATCTCGTCAAGGTGAGGGATAATCTCTGCTTCATTGTAGGGAAAAGACTTGTCGGAATCACTATAGGAGTCATATACAACAATTTTCTCCCCATCCTTTATATCATCATAGAAAAAATTGTGATCCATGTTAAAGCAGGATTTTTCTACTACAACCTGAGCATATTTGGCATGGTTTTCCTTGAGATACCTTATACTGTTTCCCAGCTCTTTTCCCATCATGAATTTAGAAATTACATTCTGATAAACATGTATTTCATCTTCGTGGTGGTAAAAGAGATTATTAAGTTCGCTGACTGTTGTAATTATATGATGATCTTCTCTGGGACAACCGCAGGACTCATTGGCTATAAAAATAGGTTTAACTTTCTTTTGCTTATTAGTTTTACCAGATAATACATCAAGGAGCGATTCCATAACGGCGTGAGCCATTTTTTCATTGTCACAGACTGCAGTAGTAATAGCAGGAGATGAAAGAAAGGCCTCGTCGATGCCATCAAAGCCTGAAACTATAATGTCTTCAGGAACTCTGATGCCGGCTTCGTTTAGCACATCGCAGACGTTGATGGCCATGATATCATTGGCACAGATGATAGAATCAGGGAGAACATCTCTTTTTAGCAGTTCATTAGTTGCAGCCCTGCAGGGAAGTGCCCAGAAATCACCATAGCTTACCATACTCTCATCAAAGGGCATGTTATTTTCAGCTAAAACCTTTTTGAACATATCAAGTCGCTCTTCGGAAAAAGCATTATTCTTGTGGCCTGCCATAAAATGCGGGCGCTTAACTTTGTGGAACTCTATAACGTGTCTTACAACCTGTTCAAAACCGCCGGCATAGTCATAACAAACAGAAGTAACGCCTTCATAATGGCCATCAACCACTATGACAGGTACTCCTGCTTTTTTTGCTTTATCTATTATGCCTTGAGTTACGCTTTTTACCTTGATCTTTTCATTCATGATAACTACGACATCGACTTTATCGTAGGGGATCAGGTTAAAGACCGCTGTTTCAGCTGACTCATTATTGGTGATCCCTATTTCGGAATTCATGGCATATATAAAAAGCTGGCAGTTGTTATCTGGCATCAGCTTACCAAGTTCAGACAGGAAGGTAAATTCCTGGGATTCATAGATTCTATATGTACATAGGGCAATTATCTTTTTACCGTTGATCATCTCTTATAACCCCTCAAAACTGTACTAGAGCTTTTATTCTAAAACGAAAGCATAGCTAGCATTATCTATCATTTTATATACTTTTTATATTTATAACAATAGGATTATCTTGAACACTTTTGAGGCTATTGTGGGTTTGATGGTTGCAAATAGATAGCGCGCAATGTAAAATGTATCAGTGCCTCAGCTTTTGATAGCTAGAGGCGCTTATCTTGAGAAATAGGAGAATATCTGGTATGTAGGAATATGCTGCATATCTGACCAGTATAGGAATGAAAGATCATCTTTTAGCCATTAGAAATGGTGATAAATTAACTCTTAGAGAAGAAATCCTATTGATAATAAGGCTGTCTTTGCCGGCAATCCTGGCTCAGTTATCATCGGTTATCATGCAATATATAGATGCCTCAATGGTAGGACATCTTGGCCCTAATGAATCTGCAGCTATCGGGCTTGTAACCAGCACAACATGGCTTATTGGAGGCCTTATGACGGCTGCCAGCATGGGCTTTACTGTTAGTGTCGCTCACAAGATAGGAGCCAGAGATGAAGCTGGAGCAAGAGCCATTGTTAAGTGGGGGCTATTGTGTGTCCTTGGCTTTGGCCTTGTTCTTATGACTATATGCGTATCAATTAGCCAGTTTCTACCAACCTGGATGGGAGGAGCAACAGAAATAAGAAGAGACGCTTCAGCATACTTTTTGGTATATGCACTGACAATTCCTGTTCATGAGATGCTGTATATATCTCAGGGCATGATACAAAGTAGCGGAAATATCAAGGTCCCAAGTATACTAAGCGTCATAATGTGTGGCCTTGACGTACTCTTTAACGCACTGCTGATACCGGTTCTGGGTGTTGTGGGCGCAGCCCTTGGTACCTCAATATCAATCATTGTAACCACCATAGTTATGATGTACATATTACTGGTTAAGTCTCCAATGCTTCATATTTTGGGGAGAAAAGAAAAAGAGA
Source organism: Butyrivibrio sp. XBB1001 (assembly GCF_000424505.1). NCBI lineage: Bacteria > Bacillati > Bacillota > Clostridia > Lachnospirales > Lachnospiraceae > Butyrivibrio > Butyrivibrio sp. XBB1001. The sequence continues at coordinate 28,560 of NZ_AUKA01000016.1, forward strand.
AGTCTTCATTTTCCTCTTTTGCAAGAAGTGATATACCTCACGCCCTTAAGATAGCTATTCCTGTAGCCATAGATAATATAATCATGGGCTTTGCTTATGTGGCATTTACAAGGATCGTTTCCCAGTTTGGAACTGAGGCGGTTGCCGCTAACTCTTTTTCCATTACAGCAGAGAGCCTTTGCTATATGCCTGGCTTTGGAATCGGTGTAGCTGCGACTACAATCGTAGGACAGTGTATAGGAGCAAGGAGAAGAGAAGAGGCCAGGCGCCTTGGCTGGATGTGTGTGATCCTGGGCATGGTTGTTATGGGCTTTAGCGGATTTTTGATGTGGGTGTTTGCTCCGCAGATGATAGGAATATTGTCACCAGATCCTACTATAAGAGCCCTTGGAACAGAAATACTCAGGATTGAAGCTTTTGCTGAATTGTTCTATGGGGCAGCAATTACTGCAGCCGGAGTATTTAGAGGGGCAGGTGAAACCCTTCTATCAAGCGTTCTAAACCTCGCAAGCGTATGGGTTGTCAGAATCCCTCTGGCAATATTCCTTGGATCAAGGTATGGTCTTAAGGGCGCATGGATTGCTATGTGCACAGAACTGTGCGTAAGAGGACTCTTATTCCTTACAAGAATGCTCCTATGGAATAAGAGAAAAAAGATATCTAATTAAAGTAAGCTCCGCTATGAGTGAGACTTTGGTCTTTATCATAGTGGAGCTTTTTAATGATTGATATGAAATATGTCAGCTGAGCTGAACATTTGCTTGGATATAATTATGAATTTCATCAGTTGAGTATGAATTAGTCACTGATAAGTTTAAGTGCAGAGATATCAGGTGCGATAGCCATGGAGTAGTTTGTGTAATATACAACAAATCCGGGCTTGGCGCCTCCTGGCTTTTTAACCTCTTTTCTCTGTACGTAGTCTATTTCAACTTTTTCCTGGACCTTTCCCTTAGAGTAGAAGGCAGCAAGGGCTGCAGCCTCTTCAAAGGCCCTGTCTGGAACTTCTTTACCCTTAGTTATAAGAACTACGTGGGATCCGGGAATCTTTTTGGCATGGAACCACCAATCGCCACCGTTAGCAGTTTTAAAGGTAAGTTCATCATTCTGAATATTATTTTTTCCAACGAATATATCAAAACCATCGCTTGATAGATAGTGGAATGGTTTACTTGTAATCTTTTCACGGCGGCCGTTTTTGCCAGAAAAGTGCTGCTTGATGTAGCCGCTCTGTGCAAGCTCTAGCTTGATCTGTGATAAGTCTTCTTCCTTCTGGGCTATCTCAAGAGCAGTCTGAATGGACTCAAGCTGGTCAATAGCCTCTTTTGTTTCCCTCATCTGCTCATCTAAGGCTTCAGCAGTTCTCTTTAGCTTTGTATATTTGTCAAAGTACTTCTTGGCATTCTGAGAAGGCGTAAGAGTAGGATCAAGAGTTATAGTTACATCTTTGCCAGTGTTATAGTCATTTACAGTTATTTTTTCTGCTCCGGGCTCAGCGCTGTAGCCGTAAACTGTAAGAAGCTCTCCATATACTCTGTATTTGTCCTTTTTCTCGCTGTCTTTCATCTGCTTGAGCTGAAGGTCGTACTTGCGGACATTTCGCTCAAGGGCAGTCTGAACAATCTTTCTAAGATCAACAGATTTCTGGCGGATACGGGTAACGACATTCTTTTCAGCGTAGTAATTCTGAAGAAGAGTAGAAATATTCTCAAAGAGAGTGTAATTATATCCGCCATTAGTTCCTTTGCTATTTACATCTATATCCTGCGACTTTTCAGCATTCTCTGAAACACCGTACAATGTCAGCGGAATAGAGCAATACTCCTTTGGAGCATCATTTTCATAAATTATGGCTGGAGTAAAAGAGCCATTTCGAACAAGCTCCATTACATCATTAAATGCTCTATATACAGCTATAGATTCAGTAGTATCAAGCGCAATTGCAGATTTGTCTGCATCAACGCCGCTTCTATAGCAGATTTCCTGAGCTACGATAGGAGAAAGTCCTGTATAGCTTGAATAAATAGCCTTAAATAAAGGCATCCCCTTACTCAGGACACAGCTTGAAAACTCATCAGCAGTTGTAGTAAGAGGATTAGCCTTATCCTGAGAAGGAATGAAGTATTCCCTTCCTGGAAGAACCTCTCGTACAGAGCTTACAGAAGCAGGAATATGCTTGATACTATCAATTATAATATTATTTTCATCTGTAAAGATTATGTTACTATATTTGCCCATTATCTCTATGAGAAGAACCTTATGCCTTAGATCACCCATTTCATCTAAGTGTTCAACCTCAAACCTGATGATTCTCTCAAGTCCTCCTGGCTGAGTTATGGACATGATCCTTCCATTTTGGATATGCTTTCTAAGGAGCATGCAGAAATTGGGAGCTGTCATAGGAGAAGCCTTAGTCTCATCCGTTAAATAAGTAAGTGGGAGAGACGCATCAGCTGACAAAACCAGCTTAACCTGCTTAATCCCAAACTTCTCTGCATTCTCATACGAAAGCTTAACCGTAATAAAAAGCTCATCACTTTCAGTCTGAGCAATCTTATATATACGACCACCAACCAAGTAGTCATTAAAATCTCTAGTCAGATTTGCAATTGTAATTCCATCAAAAGCCATAACACTAAAACCTCATCAACAAAAATTACCGCCTGCGACCCAATCGCCGCCACGCTATCACCTAGCATCTTATTCTACACTATAATCCTCACCTCTACAAATAAACGCCTTTCAAACGCCCACATTTTTTCAGCTTTCCATAAGCCGATTACCAGGGGCCTCTTGTTCAGAAAGATTTTTTTGTCGGTTCTCTCGCTGGGATTTAAGGCATTCCCAAAGATGCCCCAAAATCCTACGAATTAAACTCGGCTCTTCCTGGAACTTCTTAGGCGGGTGGATTTAATACTCGCGAGCGTTAGCAAAAAGTGCCATTTTCTAATGCTCCCAAAGCAGCCTTTCCCGCGCATGCGAAGCGTTGTTTGAAGCAGGACGTGAAAGAATCATATAAAGGAAAATGCCATTTGGCGCATCGCGCCATAAAGAAAAGAGAAATCACTCTTTCAAGCTAGCTTGAAGAAGTTGATTTCTCTTTTCTTGTTACGCCCGCTGTGCGGGCTATGGCATTTTCTTTTGTTTCTTTTTATACACGTCCTGCAAGTTTTCGCTGCAGCATGCGCATTGAAAGAAAGGCTGCGGGAGCATCTGAGAAAATGCGCACTTTTTGGTCGCGAGCGAGATTAAATCTCTTGCCGTAGGAGGCCAGGACGAGCCTCGAACAGGTAATTCGTAAGCAGGATTTTGGGACACTTTGGGATAGCTCTTAAATCCTCAGCTCTTTCTTACGCCCAAAAAATCTTTCTTGAACAGCGAGGCCCCCTGGTATGTTTACTGAAATTAGTGAAAAAATGTGTGCGTTTGGTCAGCCCTTCAGGAAGGTGAGGATGCGATCGCGGTAGTCGGGGGCGGTGTCGAAGGCGGCGTGGCCGTAGCCGATGTACATGAAGAGCTTGAAGTCGGGGCGGTAGTCCAGGTTCTCGGCTATCTCCATGGTGGCATCGCTGTCAAGAACTTCGTCTTCGAAGACGCCCATGGCAAGAGTTGGGCACTGGATCTTCTTGAGGTCAGAAGAGATGTCAAAACCAATTATGGCACTTGCCAGGATTACAAAGCGTTCGAGATCCTTGGTGGTTACTGTGTTACTGATGTCATTGAAGTAGTCTGCGTATTCTGAGTAGATTTCTGGCGGATAGATCTCTTTGGCAAATTTCTGGTAGAGAGAGTGGGCATCACAATTTTTTGCTAGTTCGATCCAGCTCTCTAGCACCTTTGCCTGTGCTGGCCTTATGTGAGATGAAGTTGAACCAAGAACAAGCTTTTCTACAAGATCAGGATAGTTAATGGCAATTACCATAGCTATCATTCCCCCTTGGGAGGCTCCGAAAATACTCACCTTAGAAAGGCCAAGAGACTTGATAGCTTCTGCTGTATCTTTTGCCATATCAATAATAGAGTAGCCTTCTGGAATATCACTTCTCCTGTCAAAAACATAAACAGTAAAATCGTCCTCCATCATCTGATACTCAGCTGCTACTGTATTGGCTGCCCCCATAACACTCTGGATACTAAGTCCAGGTATGATAACAAGATTTCTTTTTCCATTTCCAAACTTGAAATAATCCATGGAAAAATCCTGTGTTACAACTTTACTTACTTCTGTCATTTATTATTTTCCTCCGTCATAAGAAATAAATCCATTTATATATACGAATAAATGGATGTTCCGGCAATCTATCCTCATTCAACGCAGATAAACAGGTACTTAAAGTAGGTGTGCTGTTTTTCTTTATCGTACAGGTTTATAAGACTTACGATGTACAGGTCAGAAAGCGGTTTGAGATCATGTCTCTTTATATAGGATACCATCTTTTGGTACTGCTTTTCTATGTCTGATGGACCATGTTCATGGTAACAGGCAACAATCTTATTGCTTGGAAGAAATTTTGAGTCCTGATTATCGGCAGGGAGGAAAGACAAGCTTACTATGCTGTTGTAGACATATCTCTTTTTCAAAAGATTATCATAGCTAATGGTTACACCCGTTGGAAAGTTAGACAGAGTCTCATTTCCAGCAGCTTTACTAAGATGCACGGAGATATCTTTTGCTATATCAGCAGTGTGGTATGCGTTGTCACTGTTTCTGATAGGCGTGGATGAGACACTGATGTCGGGAGCTATGTCTTCATAGATTTTATTATAGCCGTGTTCCTCACAGGTATTTAAGATCCACATACCAAGGTGAAGGGCGCTTATTTTTTTATTTATTAAAAAGAGCTCCCTCTGCATATCCAGGATTTTGGCATTTGCAAGCCTTGTTATGGCTTCCTTGGAGGATGAGTGGATTGTCTCTTTTATTTCCTGAAGAGAGCATCCGGCCTGCCTCATGGTGGTTATAAAGAAAAAAGATCCAATCTGAGAAGCGGAATAATAGTGATAGCCGTTATTTTCATCAACCCTTGGTATTATTATTTCCTGCTCATAATAGTGCCTTAAGGTGTCCCTTGTAGTTCCGCATAATTTCGCGAATTGTCCAACTGATAATGAATATTCATTCTTGTCGTCTTGGAAACTATGTTTTGCCATAATAAAAAACCTCATGGATTCTAAAAAATTGTTCTTGACCTGGGGGTAACCCCCAAGATTATTGTAACAAAGAAATGAATTATTTCATAGAAAAATCAAACAAAAAAACATACATAAAAGGAGACAAAAAATGAAGGACGTAAAGGCAGTAATAGTAAGGATCATCGCAGAGTATCTTGATAAGGAGGAGTCAGAGATTTCAACAAGCGCATCTTTTTCTGAGATTGGACTTGATTCACTGGACATCATGGAGCTTGTAATGCAGATGCAGGAAGAACTTGATTGCAAGATCGAGCTTTCACAGGATGTTACAAATATTGATAAGCTCACAGCCCTTATCGAGACATCAAATTCTTAATACGTATATTTGCTGTTTGCTTGGAGGAGAATATGGAAAAAAATCCTGTATGTGAAATGCTAGGTATTCAGTACCCGGTAATTCAGGGCGGAATGGCCTGGATTGCAGATGCTGATCTTGCTGCGGCTGTATCAAATGCTGGCGGACTTGGGCTTATAGCAGCCATGAACTCAAATGGAGAGCAGCTGCGAGCCCAGATAAAAAAGGCCAAGGAATTAACTGATAAGCCCTTTGGTGTAAATCTGATGCTCATGAGCCCATATATTGAGGAGGCTGTAGATGTTGTATGCCAGGAAAAGATAAAGGTTGTTACAACAGGTGCAGGCAACCCTGCCAAATATATGGACAAGCTCATTTCTAATGGAGTTAAGGTTATCTGCGTAGTTGCCAGCGTAGCCCTTGCAGTTATGGTAGAGCGAATGGGGGCATCTGCTGTAGTTGCAGAAGGATGCGAGTCAGGAGGCCACGTTGGAGATACAACTACAATGGCCCTTGTGCCTCAGGTTGTTGATGCTGTCAGTATCCCTGTCATTGCGGCAGGAGGAATTGCTGATGGAAGAGGAATGGCTGCAGCATTTATGCTGGGAGCAAAGGCAATTCAGATGGGAACAAGATTCCTTACAGCCAAGGAGTGTAATGTCCATCCAAATTATAAGGAAAAGGTATTAAAGGCCAAGGACAGAGACACGATAGTTACTGGAAAGAGCCTGGGACACCCTGTAAGAGCCCTAAAAAATTCCATGACAAGAGAGTTTTCGTCCAAGGAAAACGATGGAGTAACTACAGCTGATGAGCTTGAAAAGATGGGAGCAGGAGCACTTAGAAGAGCTGCTGTTGATGGGGATGTAAAGACAGGCTCTTGTATGTGTGGGCAGATTGCAGGCCTTGTTAAAGAAGAAGGAACCTGCAAGGAAATAATCACATCAATTACAGGCGAGGCAGAAAAACTTTTAAAGATAGCTATATGAGTCTTTGACAACAGTCATTTCATATTTGCGGAGGAAGTATGGGAAAAATTGCATTTATATTTTCTGGTCAGGGAAGTCAGTTCCCGGGAATGGCCAGAGATTTATATGAGAATATTCCGGCGGTCCATGATTTTTTTGGAGTAGCTGAGGCCATAAGGCCAGGAACAATTATACAGATGCTAAATGGCACAGAAGAGGAGCTAAAGGAAACTAAAAACACACAGCCTTGTCTTTTTCTTGCTGACATTGCAGGAGCTCTGGCCCTTGAAAGTGCCGGAATCCATCCTGACGTGGTGGCTGGCTTTTCACTGGGAGAAGTAGTAGGAATGGCAGTTTCTGACACACTTTCCAAGGAAAGCGCCTTTAAGCTTGTCTGCAAAAGAGCCCAGCTCATGCAGGAAGCCTCTAAAAAACACAAAGGCACCATGGTTGCAGTTATGGGAATGGATAAAAAGGCTCTGGAAGTTCTTTGCGATGAATTTAAAGTTTATCCTGTCAACTATAACTGCCCTGGTCAGATTGTTGTCTCGGGCTCTAGTTCTAATATGGAAGCTTTTAAAGAAAAACTTACTGGTGAGAAGATCAGGTTTGTGCAGCTAAATGTCAGCGGATCATTCCATACACCATATATGCAGGAGGCTTCAGAACAGCTTAAAGAAGAGGTTCTTGATAACAATGTATACAAGGTAAATGAGAAACACAGACCTGTTTACGCCAATAAAACTGCAAGGTTATATCCTGAAAATAAAGACCAGATCTTAGATCTTTTGACTGAGCAGATATCAAACAGCGTAAAGTGGGAGGAAACCCTTCTTAATATGGCAGAGGATGGCGTTGACACCTTTATAGAGTGCGGGCCAGGAAAGACCCTTTCTTCCTTTGTAAAAAGAACTGTCAAAGGCGCCAGAATCTACAATATCTGCGATCTAGAATCTCTTGAAAAAATTAAAAAGGAACTAAATTATGCTTAAAGGAAAAGTTGCCGTTGTTACAGGCGGCAGTAGAGGAATCGGAAAAGCTATTGCAGAAAAGTTTGCTGAAAATGGGGCGAATCTTGCAATCATCGCAACAAGAGCCACAGAGGAAGCCAAAAAGTTTATTGAAGAGCTTAAGGAAAAAGGCGTTGATGCAAGGCTCTATACCTGTGATATCAAGAATCCCGAAGAAGTTGAGAGCGCAGCAGAGGAAATTACAGCAGACTTTGGAGGCGTAGATATTCTTGTAAATAATGCCGGAATAACAAGGGATAATATCCTGCCTTCTCTTTCAATAATGGATATCGGGGATGTAATTGACGTAAATCTAAAAGGAACAATGTTTGTCACCAGGTCTTTTATAAGACAGTTTGTAAGAAAAAAGAATGGAAACATTATTAATATCAGTTCTGTGGTAGGGCTTATGGGCAATAAAGGCCAGACCAATTACGCAGCTTCAAAGGCTGGAATCATTGGTTTTACCAAGTCTGTAGCAAAAGAGTACGGAAGAAAGAATATAAGATGTAATGCAGTTGCCCCGGGCTTTATAGCTACAGATATGACTGACAAATTAAGTCCTGAGCAGGTTCAGGAAATAAATAAGCAGATCACTTTGGGAAGGCTTGGAAGCCCTTTAGATGTGGCAGAACTGGTTCTTTTCCTTGCTTCTGACAGATCATCTTATATCACAGGAGAAGTTATAAAGGTTGATGGAGGAATGTATGTGTAGAGTTGTAGTTACGGGGCTTGGAGTTATTTCACCTATAGGAAATGACATAGAGACCTTTTGGGACAATATAAAAAATGGAAAATGCGGAATCGGAAAGATTGAGAGATTTGATGCTTCAAGGCTCAAGGTAAGTCTTGATGCGGAGGTCAAGGATTTTGAACCCAAAAAGTATTATGAGTCCATGCAGGAAATCAGAAAGTCAGATCTTTTTATGCAGTATGCCATGGGAGCTGCCAGGCAGGCAGTTGAGCAGAGCGGGATCCTTGATGGCGACCTTGATAAGGAAAGATTTGGAGTATATGTGGGCTCTGGCATTGGAGGCATCAATTCAACTATCAGGGAAAACAATAAGCTTAATGATAAGGGACCTGATTTTGTATCACCATTTTTTGTGCCCATGATGATCAGCAACATGGCAGCTGGAGCTATTTCTATAAAGTTTGGAGCAAAAGGCCCTACACTTCCGGTAGTTACAGCCTGCGCGACGTCGACCCACACAATTGGAGAGGCATATAGAGCAATAAAGCATGGCTATGCCGATGCAATAATTGCAGGCGGAGCAGAAGCTTCTATCAATGAACTTTCAATGGCTGGCTTTGTAAATTGTCAGGCGCTTAACCTTTCCGAGAATCCAGAAGAAGGAAGTCTCCCCTTTGATAAGAGAAGAGGCGGTTTCGTTATGGGTGAGGGTGCCGGGATCCTTGTTCTTGAGGAATATGAGCATGCCAAAAAGCGCGGAGCAAGGATCCTGGCGGAAGTGACAGGATACGGAAACACAGCGGATGCGTATCATATCACTGCTCCAGACCCAGAGGGAAGCGGCGCCATAAGAGCCATAAAGAGTGCTACAGAAGAATCCGGCATAAAGGATTGTAAGAGTCTATACATAAATGCCCATGGAACAGGAACTCATTTAAATGATGCCATGGAGACCAAGGCAATAAAGGCAGTTTTTGGCAAGGGTGCCTATGACATCCACATAAGTTCAACAAAATCCATGACAGGACACATGATGGGAGCAACTGGCGCAGTTGAAGCCTTGGTTTCTGTACTTGCTCTGGAAAATGGGATCGTACCACCAACTATCAATTACAAGGAAAAAGATGAAGAGTGTGACCTTGATTACACTCCAAACAAGGCACTTAGCGCTGACCTTAAATATGCCATCAGCACATCTCTTGGTTTTGGAGGCCATAATGCCTGCCTTGCATTTAAAAAGTTCGATGAGTAAAGGATGGTGCATTCATTATGAGTTTTTTAAAGGAGTATGTTGAAGTCTTTAAAGAGCTGGATTTAACTGAACTGTGCGTTGAGGCAGAGGGCCTTAAGATAAGCATGTCAAGGAATAAGCCTGTGGCCACATCTGTCGTCTCTGTCAGGGAAAATGCCGCCTCCTGCGTAGAAAAGAGCGCAGCTGATAAAGAGGACAAAACTGAGGATTTGGATGAGGCAGCTAGCAAATCAAAAGTAAAATCACCCCTTCTTGGAGTCTTTTACGGAGAGGTAAATGGCAGAACATTTACAGAAGGCGATGCTGTCAAGAAAGGCGATGTTCTGTGCAGTATCGAGGCTATGAAGATGATGAATGAAGTTAAGGCGCCTGTAGATGGCGTTATATCAAAGATTGGAGCCAAGGAGGGAGACCTGGTTGAGTATGATCAGGTTCTTTTTGAAATAGCATGAATAGAGAAGAGATAAAAAAAATCCTGCCTCACAGAGAGCCAATGCTTCTATTAGATGAGGTGGTCCTTAATGAAGATGGAAGTGCAACTGGCTATTACAAGGTAAGGGGAGATGAGTTCTTTTTACAGGGACATTTCCCCAATAATCCAATAGTTCCAGGTGTCATACAGTGCGAGATGATGGCTCAGTCAGCCTGTGCTTTGTTTGAAGAAGAAATGAAGGCAGGGACACTACCAGTCTATACAGGCCTTGATAAGGTCAGATTTAGAGGCATGATCCACCCTGGAGATCAGATAAAGATTGATGTAAGTCTTGTAAGGAAAAGCCATCCTCTGTATGCCCTAAAGGGCGTAGTGTCCGTGGATGGCAAAAAATGTATGAGCGGCGATTTTTCTTTTGCGATAATATCGGAGGAAAACTAAGGTGTTTGACAAGATCCTAATTGCAAATCGTGGTGAAGTTGCAGTCAGAGTAATTAGAGCCTGCAAGGAAATGGGTATAAAGACAGTTGCTGTGTTTTCAGAGGCTGACAGAGATGCCCTGCATGTGAATATGGCAGATGAGAGCTACTGCATCGGAGGAGTCCGCTTAAAGGACAGCTATCTTAATATGGATGCTATTCTTACGGTGGCTTTGGAGACACATTCAAAGGCAATACATCCAGGATACGGAATGCTCTCTGAAAATCCCGAATTTGCAAGAAAATGCGCCGACAATGGCCTTACTCTTATAGGCCCATCTTCCGAAGTTATGGAGCAAATGGGACAAAAAGAGATGGCAAGAGCAATTGCTATAAGTGCTGGAGTTCCTGTTACTCCGGGAAGCGATATCCTTGATAATGCCCAGATGGCCCATGAAGAAGCTGGGAAGATTGGTTACCCTGTTATCTTAAAGGCGAGATCTGGCGGCGGAGGAAAGGGAATCCGCATAGTAAGAACCCCGGAAGAACTAGATAACGCCTTTGAACTTGTAAAAAAAGAAGCAGCCAGCTCTTTTGCTGATGATGCCATATTCATGGAAAAATACCTTGAAAATGTGAAGCATGTTGAAGTGCAGATTCTTGCTGATAAAAAGGGCAAGGTAGTTATTTTAGGAGACCGCGACTGCTCAGTACAGAGAAAGAACCAAAAGCTCATAGAAGAGTGCCCTGCACCTGTTTTATCAGACAAGCTCAGAAAAGAAATGTATGAGGCTTCAACAAGACTCACAAAGAAGGTTGGCTATGTCACAGTGGGAACAATCGAATTTCTGGTAAAAGGAGATTTGTTTTACTTCATGGAGATGAATACAAGGCTTCAGGTTGAGCATTCTGTAACAGAGATGGTTTCAGGAATTGATATTGTGGAATGGCAGATTAGAACTGCTGCAGGAATGGATATTAGCTTTGAACAAAGTGATGTTTATTCTGGGAATCACGCCATAGAATGCAGAATCTGCGCTGAAAGCTCCAAGGACTTTAAGCCATCAACAGGGACAGTTAAGATGCTCCATGTTCCAGGGGGAGTAGGAGTAAGGTTTGATTCAGCTCTTTATACAGATTACAAGGTTCCGCCCTTTTATGATTCAATGCTGGGTAAGCTTATAGTCTGCGCATCTACAAGGGATGGTGCCATCAGGAAGATGAAGAGCGCCCTGTCTGAGTTTGTACTTGTGGGAGTTGATAACAACAGAGAAATGCATATGAAGTTTATGGATAATAACAGATTTATCATTGGAAATTACGACACATCCATATGTCAGAAGGTTTTGTAAAATGGATTTAAAAAAGCTTTTTTTAAAAGCAAACAATGAGCTTGAAAGTGAAAATATAAGAACTAGAAGTAGAAGGATCACCTGCAAGAAATGTCAGACGCTCTCAAGCGTTTCTAAGATCAGGAAAAATAATTTTGTCTGCCCTTCGTGCGGATACTATTTTCCAGTAAGAGCAAGACGCAGAATACTTATGCTTACTGATAAAAGGAGCTTTGTGGAATTTGATGGCGACTTAGAATCAAGGAATATACTAGATTTTCCTGAATATGACGAAAAGCTAAAAGCTGCCAGGGAAAAGAGCAGAGAAAAAGAGGGCGTTATCTGCGGAGAAGCTCTGATTGGAGGAATTAGGACCTGCATTTTTGCCATGGATGGCAATTTTATGATGGGCTCTATGGGAGCAGTAGTTGGTGAAAAGATAACAAGACTCTTTGAATATGCAACTAAGAATAACCTTCCTGTTATAGGAGTGACCGTATCAGGAGGAGCCAGGATGCAGGAGGGAATGATATCCCTTATGCAGATGTCCAAGGTTTCAGCTGCAGTAAAGAGGCATAGTAACAGAGGACTCTTATACATAGTTCTTTTGACCAATCCTACAACAGGCGGTGTTGATGCAAGCTTTGCAATGCTTGGTGACATAACTCTTTCAGAGCCTGGCGCCAGGGTTGGCTTTGCGGGGCCCAGAGTTGTTGAGAAAACTTTAAAGACATCTCTTCCTGAGGGCTTTCAAAAGGCTGAGAGAGTTAAAGAGTGCGGCTTTATTGACCTTATTGTTGAAAGACATGAGCAAAAAGAAATACTGGAAAGACTTCTAAAACTCCACGGATACAAGTAGAGTTTAGTACTTTATTATCACAAGGAATAAAGAGAAAACATGACTGATATAGAAATTGTTAGAAACGCCAGAGGCATAGGCCGCAGGACTTCCATAGATTATATAGAGGGAATATTTACTGATTTTGTGGAACTTTCCGGTGACAGATTATTTGGTGACGACAAGGCTGTGATCGGAGGAATAGCATTTTTAAAAGATATCCCTGTAACCGTGATCGGTATTGAGAAAGGAAAAGACACAGGGGGCAGGATCAAACATAATTTTGGAAGCGCAAGGCCTGAAGGCTACAGAAAAGCTCTGCGCCTTATGAAACAGGCAGAGAAATTTAAAAGGCCTGTTATCTGCTTTGTTGATACGGCTGGCGCATTTTGTGATGCGGAATCTGAGGAGCATGGCCAGGGGCGGGCAATTGCTGAAAACTTATATGAAATGTCTGATCTTAAGACTCCGATTTTATCAATAGTTATAGGTGAAGGCGGAAGCGGAGGTGCTCTTGCTCTTTCTCATGGAGACAAAATATGGATGATAGATGACGCCTATTTTAGCGTGGTGTCTCCAGAGAGCTGCTCTAATATTTTATGGAAGACTACTGATAAGGCAGATGTGGCTGCCAGAGCCCTGGGACTTACAGCTCAAAAGCTTTATAGCCTGGGGATAATTGATAAGATCATAAAAAATTTGGATCCGGAGTATCTTTTGGAAGAAATCTATAAGGAAATAGTTGGGCTTTCTAAAAAGTCCTCCAAGGAACTTCTTGATCTACGATATGAGAAATTTAGAACAATAGGATATTAGAAAGGAATCCTTAATAGCCTTTTGCAGGGATTTGGTAAAGAAAAAATGGCGGGATTATATACCGAGTTTTATAAAGAGATTTTGGATAGTAATGGTAACATAAGTGACATAAGCTTTTCCTATGGCAGGAATTTCAACTTTGCTTACGACGTAGTTGACAGATATGCCTTGGAAGAACCTGGAAAAATAGCCCTTATACATAAGAGTACAGATGGAAAGGTAAGAAAATTTTCTTTTGCCGAACTAAAGAGACTATCAGATAAGGCAGCAAACATGCTTATGGATCTTGGAATCGGTAAAAAAGATAGCGTGATGCTTCTATTAAAAAGACGCTTCGAGTTCTGGATTTGCATACTTGCTCTTCACAAGCTGGGAGCCGTGGCTATTCCTACATCTCACATGGTTTCAGCTAATGATATAGCAGAGAGACTTTCCTTATCCGGGACTAAGGCTGTTATATGCGTTAATTCAGATGAAATCTGCCACAAGGTAAGTGATGCAATCAAAAATGCAGAAGGGAAGGCAAAAGATAAAGAAAAGATAGCGCAGATTGTAGTTGGAGATGAGTATAGCTCAGCTCTTATGTTTGATAAGCTTTTGGAAAAAGCCTCTGATAAACTTTTAAGGGTAGAAACAACAGTAGATGACCATATGCTCTATTACTTTACTTCTGGCACCAATGGTGCTCCAAAGGCCGTGATCCACGACTATTCTTACCCACTTTCACATATTTATACAGCTAAAAACTGGCATGGTGCTACTGATAAGGGTGTTCATCTTACTGTTGCAGACTCAGGATGGGCCAAGTCTGCCTGGGGAAAGCTCTATGGACAGTGGCTTGTTGGAACTGCGGTTTTGGTCTACGACTATGAACAGTTCTATGCCTGGGATATCCTGGAGCTTTTACAGGAGGAGAAGGTAACATCCTTTTGTGCGCCGCCAACTATCTATAAATATCTGGTTCTTGAGGATTTTAGTAAGTATGACCTGTCTTCTCTTAAGCAGGTTACAACAGCGGGAGAACCAATGCCCATAGAAGTATCACAGAAATTTACAGAAAAGACTGGACTTGTAATAAGGGAAGGCTTTGGACAGACAGAGACAGCCCTTCAGATATGTACGCCAGTAGGCAGAGAGCAGATTTCAGGATCTATAGGCATTGCCAGTCCTCTATACGATATAAGGCTTGTAGGTGAGGCTGGAAAAGAGGTCCCTGATGGGAGCGAAGGAGAAATAGTGATTTTCCCTAAAGATAAGTCCCAAAAGCCACTTGGAATCTTTAAGGGATATCTTGGAGATGAGGCACTTTATCAGGAAATATGGGATGAAGGAATATACCACACCAGGGACAGGGCTATAAAAGATAAAGATGGAAATATCTTTTTTCTTGGAAGAAATGATGATGTTATAAAATCCAGTGGCTACCGCATAGGCCCCTCGGAAGTAGAAGATGTGATAATGCTGCATCCAGCAGTTTTTGAATGCGCAGTCACTGGATTTCCTTCCAAAAACAGAGGGACTCTGGTAAAGGCCAGTATTATCCTTAATAAAGAATATGAACCTAGTCAGCAGCTATCAAATGAAATTCAGGATTTTGTAAGAGAGAGGGTTGCTCTTTACAAATATCCCAGAAAAATATGTTTTGTGGAGGAGCTTCCTAGGACAACAAATGGCAAGATAAGCAGGGCACTGATAAGAAAAATGGACTATCATCAAAATTAAATAAAATCAAAAATTACTATTGTAAACGCTTACATAAATATGATATAACATTATTAGTAAAAATTCGTTTTGAAGCGATTTGAAAGCGCTTACATTTTAGGAGGATTTTGATGATGGATTTATTAAACTATGATGTATTAGCTAAGTCTGGCTATGAGGGTTATGTATGCAAGGAGGCACCTGTAAGAGTTCTTCAGTTTGGTGAAGGCAACTTTATGCGTGCGTTTGTTGACTACTTTTTTGATATTAGTAATGAGAAGGCTGGCTTTAACGGCAAGGTAGCTCTTGTACAGCCTATCGAGATGGGACTTACAGAGCTTATTAACAAGCAGGAAGGTCTCTATACTTTGTATCTTCGTGGAAGCGAGAATGGACAGAAGGTTGATGCAAAGCGTGTTATCTCTGCTGTAGACTGCTGTCTTAATCCTTACAACAAGGCAGATTATGACAAGATGATGGAAATAGCTGTTTCTGATGAGCTTGACATCATTGCTTCTAATACAACAGAAGCTGGTATTAACTATGATCCAGCTTGTAACTTTGAAGATGTTCCAGCTGCAAGCTTCCCTGGCAAGCTTACACAGGTTCTTTTTGCAAGATACAAGGCAGGCAAGAAGGGCATAGTAGTTCTTTCCTGCGAACTTATTGACAACAATGGTAAAGAGCTCCTTAAATGTGTCAACCAGTACATTGACCAGTGGAAGCTTGAGGAAGGCTTCAAGACTTGGGTTAACGAGGAGAATATTTTCTGCTCAACTCTTGTAGACAGAATTGTTCCTGGTAGAATTCGTGATCCTAAGGAAGTGGAAGAGCTTGAGAAGATTAATGGCTATCATGATGAGCTTATTGATGTTGGCGAAATCTTTGGTGTATGGATCATTGAGGGACCAGAGGGACTTGAGGACAGACTTCCATTCAAGAAGGCTGGAGTTAATGTTCATGTTGTTCCTGATGTTATGCCTTACAAGCACCGCAAGGTTCGTATCCTTAATGGTGCACACACAGGCTTTGTTCTTGGCGCTTATCTTGCTGGATTTGATATTGTTCGTGATTGCATGCACAATGATAATGTTGCAGGCTTTATGAATAAGATGCTTAGCGAGGAGGTTATTCCTACTCTTGTAGATCACCTTGATGAGAACGATCTCAATGAGTTTGCTGCAGCAGTTAAGGATCGTTTCAATAATCCTTTTGTAAATCACGAGCTTATGTCTATTTCACTTAACTCAACAAGTAAGTGGAAGGCTAGAAATATGCCATCATTCCTTCAGTACATTGACAAGAACGGCAAACTTCCTGTATGCCTTACAATGTCACTTGCTGCTTACATCGCATTCTATTCAAGCGATGTACAGGAGCTTACAGATGCTGGCCTTGTATGTAAGAGACCTGCAGGCAATACTTATACTGTAAGTGATGACAGATGGGCTCTTGAGTTCTTCTATGATCACAGAAATGATTCAGAAGAGGACCTTGTTAAGACAGTTCTTTCTAATGAGAAGATGTGGGATCAGGATCTTAACAAGATTTCCGGTCTTACAGATGCTGTAATTGCAGACCTCAAGAAAATCCATACAGAGGGAGCAGAAGCTGCATACGCAAGCTGCTTATAATTTTTCTGATCATCTGATGTATTTAGTATGCTAATTGCTATTGCACTATAATATAGTAGGCATTGGCTTTTACTTTCAACTTCATATTTGTGTTTACGACAGCCTTTGGATGCAATCCGGAGGCTGTTATTTTTTGGCCTTAAATAAGCTTATCTTCGAAAAAAATTCAAAGTGAAATTAATGTAATTTTGTCTATAAACTTGACCAGAATCAATAACGATATTACAAAAATAAAAATTTTGTAAAAAAAGTGTAGCAAAATTAATCAATATGGTTTATTATTGTAACAACACATCACTTTAAACTGTTAAACTTTAACTTAACGAAAAGCGATCAGAAGCTATAAGTAATCGTTATAGTTTAATACCGAATCTTATATTGATTTATTTTAAGCTAGGTAGTATAATTGTATACAAGTTTGAAAATGGGTAAAAACAAAGACGTTTTTACGAATATTTCTAAGTGGGGAACATAATCTTTTGATAAAAAGTGCTATTTGGATCTTCACGATACAAGTAGCTATTTTTATATATTTTCTTATTACGAATGGAGGAAAATTATGAAGAAGTACAACAGAGTAATCGCCTTACTTGCTGCTACATCTATGTCAGCTTCTCTTTTAGCTGGATGTACTCAGGGACAGGCTCCTGCGACAGACACACCTGCTGCGCAGACAAGCGAATCTACAGACACAGCTGCAACAGAAGCTACAGAGGCTCCTGCAGAGACAGCTGAGGCAGATTCAGATTTACCAACACTTGTAGGAGTAGAAGAGGACACACGTCTTGCATGTGATGCATACTCAGAGCTTTGGAACGTTGATGGCTACCAGGAAGAGTCAACAACTGTTTACAACAGAATTCTTGGAGAGTTCAACGAAGAGTATCAGAAGTCACTCGAGACAGATAATATCTCTGAGCGTTACGCTCTTATGGCTTTAGCTGAAGGTAAGCTCCTTGGATCTGGTGTATTTATTCCACTTTCAACTCGTGGTGGTAACTATGCTGTTAGAAGACATATTCCTGGTTCTGTTACAACTACTCTTTGGGGAAATGATGAATATCGTATGCACAACGTAATCGCTGTTACTGATTTCATCGCTAAAGAGGATTATGTAGCACTTAAGGAAAAACTTGAAGAGCTTAAGGGAACTGGCACATACCAGGAAGAGGCTAAGAAGTATCTTGAAGAGAAGGGCTACACATTAACAGATACTTTCAACTATCCAAACACATCTGATGCTAAGACATGGGATGTTCTTGCAACATCAAGATCAGCTGATTCTGAGAAGCTTGTAAACCTCTATGATGGCCTTATGGAGTATGATGCTGAGAATGTTCAGCAGCCTGCTCTTGCAGAGAGCTATGAAGTTTCTGATGATGGACTTACATACACATTCCACATCCGTGAAGGTGTTAAGTGGGTTGATTCACAGGGAAGAGAAGTTGCAGATCTTACAGCCGACGATTTCGTAGCTGGTATGCAGCACATGATGGATGCTATGGGCGGTCTTGAGTACCTTGTACAGGGTGTTATCGCAGGTGCTAACGAGTATATCAATGGCGAGTCAACAGACTTCTCTACAGTAGGTGTTAAGGCAGTTGATGATTACACACTTGAGTATACACTTACTCAGGATACTCCTTACTTCCTTACTATGCTTAGCTACGGTGTATTTGCTCCTCTTTCAAGATCATACTATGAAGGACAGGGCGGACAGTTTGGTCAGGGAACAGGATCAGGTAACTATGGTACAGATCCAGACCACATCGCTTACTGCGGACCATTCCTTGTAACAAGTTACACAGAAGGCAACTCAATCGTTATGAAGGCTAACCCTTCATACTGGAACAAGGACAACCAGAACATTAAGACTCTTAACTGGGTATTTGAGGATGGTACAGATGTAACAAAGGCATACAATGACTGTCTTGCTGGAACACTTACATCTGTTGGTCTTAATACATCAACACTTGAGACAGCTAAGGCTGACGGTAACTTTGACAAATATGCAATTGTTACTGATACAGAAGCTACAACATTTTGTGGATTCATCAATACAAACCGTAAGGGATTCGCAAACTTTAATGACGCTACAGTCACAAAGTCTGAGAAGACTGTATGGGATGCACAGAGAACATTTGTTGCTATGCAGAACAAGGACTTCAGACTTGCACTTGTAACATCTCTTGACAGAGCTTCATACAACGCTCAGTCACAGGGCGAAGACCTTAAGCTTAACAACCTTAGAAACTCTTACACACCTGGTACATTTGTAACACTTCCTGAGGAAGTTACAGTTGATATCAATGGAACAGCTACAACATTTGCTGCTGGAACAAACTATGGTGAGATTGTACAGGCTCAGCTTGACGCTGATGGCGTTGAAGTTAAAGCTTGGGACGCTGCTGCGAACGATGGCGTTGGTTCATCTGATGGATATGACGGATGGTACAATACTACATATGCTAAGGCAGAGCTTGCAAAGGCTGTTGAGCAGCTTGCAACTCAGGGCGTTGAAATCTCCAAGGAGAACCCAATCCAGATCGACCTTCCTTATTTCTCAGGATCAGAGGTTTACACAAACAGAGCTAATGCTCTTAAGCAGTCTGTAGAATCATCACTTGACGGACAGGTTGTTATCAACCTTGTTAAGTGCGAATCTCAGGATGACTGGTTATACGCTGGATACTATCCAGAGTACGGATATGAGATGAACGCTGATATGATGGATGTTTCCGGATGGGGTCCTGACTATGGTGATCCTCAGACATATCTTGACACAATGCTTCCTGACTATGCAGGATACATGGTTAAGAGCCTTGGAGTATTCTAATTAGTACTCAATTCTGATTTGATTTGTAATAGGATATTGCAAATAAAATTGGAGAAAGTGGGAAATTCGTCTTCCCACTTTCTCCATTATGTTGTATAATGTTGTGGCTGTGTATTTATTAAATTTTCATAAACCACAAGATACAGCTATACAATAATATCTACCGCAAAGGGAAAAAGCTATGACTAAGTATGTATTGAAAAGACTATTGCATGGACTTGTTTCATCATTCGTTGTTGTTACTATTGTAATGATAATGATCTATACCATGCTGGACAGAAACCTGATCTTTGCTCAGGATAATGTCTTTAAGAACTATGGCAATAACGAGAAGACTGCCTACATGTACAGAAAGTGGGAGGAGTACGGATATCTTGACCTCCTTACATATCAGGATTATTTGATCATGCTCCAGGAACAGGGAGAACTTGATGAGGAGACCAGAGTTAAGGCTGCCTCAATTGGTAAGAAGCCTGAGAACGACAGTGAACTTACAGCAGAGTATGTTCAGAAGTTCCAGGAATATTGCGATGCCAACGGTTACACTGTAGTAAGATGTAACGCCATTATGGTATCACCCAAGAAATATGCTAACGGTGGAGCACAACAGCTCTTTGCGTCCAAGGATTATCCTATCACGCACAGACTGATCACATATATTACAAGCCTTTTTAATGTTGATAATATTCACTATGTTGATGAAAATATAGATATCGGAGAGAGGAAGATCACATTTACTCTCCATGATCCGGTTTATGGTGGCAATACATTTGCTCCAGCTATTATGGGTAACGGTACATATCACAAATACCTGTTATATGTAGATAAGCAGTTCCCATTTGTACATCAGAACCTCTTTACACTTAATCTTGGTAAGTCTTATGCAGTCAATCAGGGTATTGATGTATTTGATACAATGACCAAGAAACAGGGTTCATATGTAATGCAGACAACTACATTCCCTACAGGACTTACAGAGGAATCAGCTGATGATCTTCATACTGCTGTATTCTCTTATGGTTCTAGAGAGACCAACAAGGTTAACTCAGACAGATTCACAGATGACTACACAAGTGTTAATACTTTCAAGAATGGTAAGTCCAAGATTGGATATTCATTCTCTATTGGTATTATTGCAGTTCTTCTTATGTACCTTATTGGTATTCCGCTTGGAATTGCAATGGCAAGACACAAGGATAAGCTTATAGACAAGATTGGAACACTTTACATAGTATTTATTGTAGCTGTTCCTTCACTTGCTTATATCTTCCTGTTTAAGGCTATCGGTGGTAAGCTTGGCTTCCCTACTACATTTGATATTCAAGCTACCAGCAAGATGGTATATGTACTTCCTATTGTATCTCTGGCACTTAAGCCTATAGCTGATACAATGAAATGGCTTCGTAGATACATGATCGACCAGATGAATTCAGATTATGTCAAGTTTGCAAGATCTGGTGGTCTTACAGAGAGCGAGATATTTAGAAAGCACATTCTCAAGAATGCAGCTATTCCGATCATCCACGGCGTACCTGCTGGTATCCTGGGATCTATTGTTGGAGCTATTATTACAGAGCGTGTTTATGTAGTACCTGGTGCAGGTAACCTGCTTACAGTTGCTATTAACCAGTATGATAATGGTGTTATCGTTGGTGTAACACTTTTCTACGCAATTCTTTCAGTAGTAAGCATCATTGCTGGTGACGTACTTATTTCTATAGTTGATCCACGAATCAGCTACACAGGAAAAGCTAGGTAATATATTAAGTAGAACGGAGACAATGACAATGGAAAATAAAGATTCTCTTTTTACAGTAGAGGGAATGACAGATGAAGAGCTTTTTGCTCGCGTAGACCACAACAGTCTTGAGTCAGAGAAGATCACAGCTCCAAGATATTCATACTGGAGATCAGTATTTAGAGTGTTCTTCAAGAAAAAAGTAAATATAGTTATTCTTTCACTGCTTGCATTTATTATTTTGTTTGCATATATTTATCCATCACTTATAAGCTACGACAGGTTCGGAAATCTTCTGGATTCTACAGCCAAGCATCTTATGCCTGGCGCAGCTATGAAGAAGTTTGGATACAATATTCACTGGATACTTGGTTCTGGAGCTTCAGGACAGTCAACATTTGATGCTATCTGGACAGGTTCAAGAATATCAATTTCCCTGGCATTTATCTGCGCTGCCATCAATATGACGATTGGTGTTTTGGTTGGTGCTATTTGGGGATTCAGTAAGAAGATCGATATGTTTATGATGGAGGTTTACAACATCGTTGGTAACGTTCCTCAGATCCTTCTTATTTCAGTACTTGTACTTATCCTTTCACCAAGCTTCTGGTCAATGGTATTTGCACTTACTATTACTGGTTGGCTGTTTATTGCTTACTTCATCAGAACACAGGTTATCATTATCAGAGATAGAGAATATAACCTTGCCAGCAGATGCCTTGGAACACCTATTACAAGAATCGCAACCAAGAATATTTTGCCATTTATGACATCAGTTATTGTTACACTTCTTGCAGTTGAGATTCCTTCATACATTTCATATGAGGTATTCCTTGCTTATATCGGTATGGGTATGTCAGATATGTCTCTTGGTAGACTTATCTATGAAGCAGAGAGTGCTATGGTAACTCCTGGCTGGCAGTTTGAGTTCTGGAGCCCTGTAGTAATTGCTTCAATCATCACAGTTGCTCTTTATGTAACAGGACAGAATTTGGGCGATGCATCAGACCCTAGAACACATATGTAAGGAAAACGGGAAAATGGAAGATAAGAAAGTATTATTATCAGTTAAAGATTTGGAAGTAAAATTCCGTGTAAGAGGCCGTATTCTTACAGCTATTCGCGGTATTTCACTTGATATTTACGAGAATGAATCCATTGCTATCGTAGGTGAGTCAGGATCTGGTAAGTCAGTATTTACTAAGACTTTCGCTGGAATGCTTGATTCTAACGGATTTATCAGCAATGGTGATATCATTTTCAACGATGAGGAGCTTTCCAATACTATTGTTACTCTTAACGCAGCTGGTAAGAGAGAGCTTAACTCTATCACAGACAAGCTTAATGCTTATTCACCACTTGAATTTGGCGCAGACACTTACAAGAAGATCCTTGATCTTGAATCAGAAAAGAGAGCTAAAGAGACTCTTTCAGATGAGAAGGATCAGGAGTTCAACAAGAGAATCGCAGACGTTAAGTTCAAGAAGACAGAGGAATTTAACTTAAAGCAGACCTTTGACCCTAAGAAAGAAAAGGATAAGATCAAAGAGTCTGAGAAGAAGATAAAGGGCTACGAGGATGAGATCAAGGCTATCTTAAGAGAAAGAGAGAATCTTATCGCTCAGCACAAGGCAGATGTTGCAGCTAATGCAGCTTACCTTGCAGATTACAACAGAAAGCTTCAAGCTCTCAAGGATCAGTACAAGAATGAGATTGCCAAGGCTGTTACCAAGGAGCAGGTAGCTCGTAATTCAGTTATTGCCAAGGAAATCTATCTTTCAGTTGGTAGATTTGGCTATACTAAGAGAAGAAAGTATGTTTCAAGACTTCTTGCTGATTTCAAGAAAGCTCTTAAGATGGGCGAGAATATTGCAGATGAGGAAGTTAAGATCAAGCTCTTTGACAATGTTATGTATTGTCAGCTTGTTGATGAAGCAGAGACAAAGCTTACAGGCAGAATTCACATCAACCTTGCAAGAGTTACTGATCCAGAGGACTGGGGACAGACTCGTGGTAAGAAGATTGCCACAGTATTCCAGGATCCTATGACATCACTTAACCCTATCATCACTATTGGTAAGCAGATCACTTCAATCATCATGAAGCACCAGAACTGCTCTGAGGTTGAGGCTAGAGTTCGTGCTATAGAGATCATGAAGAAGGTTGGTATTCCTAATGCTGAGAAGCGTTTTGATGATTATCCATTCCAGTATTCAGGTGGTATGAGACAGCGTATCGTTATAGCTATTGCTCTTTCATGTCAGCCTAAGATTCTTATCTGCGACGAGCCTACAACAGCTCTTGATGTTACTATTCAGGCTCAGATACTTCAGCTTCTTAAGGATCTTCAGAAGGAATACGGTTACACAATCGTATTCATTACACATGACCTTGGTGTTGTTGCCAATATTGCTGACAGAGTTGCAGTACTCTATGGCGGACAGATAGTAGAGCTTGGAACTGTAGAAGATGTATTCTATGATTCAAGACACCCTTATACATGGGCGCTTTTGTCATCACTTCCACAGCTTGCTCAGAGAGATACAGAGCTTTACTCAATTAATGGTACACCACCATCACTTTACAACAAGATTATTGGAGATGCTTTTGCTCCACGTAATCCATATTGCCTTAAGATTGATACAATTGAACAGCCACCTATGTTCAAGGTAAGTGATACACATTATGCTAAGACATGGCTTCTTGATCCAAGGGCACCTAAGATTGAAAAGCCGGAAATTATCCGGAATATTCATGAGAAGTTTTTAAAGATTTACAATGTAACGGAGGTTTCTGAAAATGCCTAATAATTCATTTCCTGAACATGGTCCAATAGATCCAGAAACAGGCAAAGAAATACTCCTTTCTGTGAAGAATATCGATATCACATTCGGAAAGGGAGACAGTGCATTCAAGGCTGTTAAGGATGCAAGCTTTGATATTTATAAGGGCGAGACATTCTCACTTGTAGGTGAGTCTGGTTCCGGTAAGACTACAATTGGTCGTGCAGTTATCAGAGTTAACCCTGTTTCTGCTGGTGAGATTCAGTATAAGGGCGAGAGAATTTCTGGTAATATTTCCAAGTCTCTTGATAGAGAAGTTATTAGAAATATCCAGATGGTATTCCAGGATCCTGCTGCTTCTCTTAATGAGAGAGCTACTGTAGATTATATTATTTCAGAAGGTCTATATAACTTCCATCTGTATGAGAATGAGGCAGACAGAGTACAGAAGGTTGAGAAGATGATTGAAGAGGTTGGACTTCTTCCTGAGCATCTTACTCGTTACCCTCATGAGTTCTCTGGTGGACAGAGACAGCGTATCGGTCTTGCAAGAGCAATGGTTATGGAACCAGAACTTGTAGTTGCAGATGAGCCTATTTCAGCTCTTGATGTATCAATCAGAGCTCAGGTTCTGAACCTTCTTAAGAAGTTCCAGAAGGAGAGAGGAGTATCATATCTCTTCATTGCGCATGACCTTTCAATCGTAAGATTTATTTCAGATCGTATCGGTGTTATCTACAAGGGTAATATCGTTGAGGTAGCTGAGACAGAAGAACTCTTCCAGTATCCTCTTCATCCATATACCAAGTCTCTTATATCTGCGGTTCCTATCCCAGATCCAAGACTTGAGAAGAACAAGGTTCTGTTTACTTATGATCCTTCAGTTCATGATTATTCAGAGGATAAGCCTGAACTTGTAAATATCGGACATAACCATTTCGTATATGGTAACAAGAAGGAAATAGAGGAATACAAGAAGCTTCGTGATGAGAACAAGCCTATTCAGGCTGTTACTATTGATCCAGAGGAAGCTAAGAAGCAGAGAGCCAAGAACACTGAGTTCATGGGCGACGAGGAAGTTGAGTCCAGCGAGATCCTCAGCGCACCTGTTCATGATACAGGAAATGTATGGCTTACAATTCTTTCATTCTTCCTTCCTATACTTGGTCTTCTTGCTGCATTTGTATTCAGAAAGAAGAACTATATCAGAAATTATAAGAAGTGCAAGAAGGGTGCTATTGTTGGCCTCTTAGTACGTGCAGTAGTTGTTGTACTGTTCTGTATACTTCTATTTATGGCAACACTTTAAACTTTTTTATACATACAGTCATAGATTATGCAAGGTCGATGTCGAAAAGTCGCATCAAATGGGGCTTTATTGACATTGACCTTGAATTTGCGTTATGATGAATATTGGAATTGCTCATTTTTAGCATTTTTAGCGATAATAAATGACAATTTACTAATTTTTCACGGGGGCGCATTATGGTTTGTAGTATGACTGGCTTCGGCAGATGCGAAGTTACAGAAGGACAGCGCAAGTATACAGTAGAACTTAAGTCTGTTAATAACAGATATCTTGATCTTGGCATTAAGATGCCAAAGAAATTCAATGCCTTTGAAGCGGCTATCCGCTCAGAACTTAAGGCATATATGAAACGTGGTAAGGTTGACGTTTTCATCAGCTATGAGGATTTTTCCGAATCAGATTCCAAGGTAAAATATAACAAGGCAATTGCTCAGGAGTATTACAACTATCTTAATGAGATGGCTTCAGATTTTGGCCTTGATAATGATGTCAGAATTTCAGTTCTTTCAAGATTTCCAGAGGTTTTCACAATGGAAGAGGAAGAACTTGACGAAGACGAGGTTTGGAATGGACTTAAGAAGGCTATAAATGGCGCTGGCCAGCAGTTCCTTGAATCAAGAGTCAAAGAGGGCGAGTTCCTTTCAAGGGATCTTACCGAGAAACTTGATGGAATGCTTGAGAACGTAGAATATATTACAGAGCGTTCACCAGAGATCATTACTGAGTACAAGGCAAAGCTTCGCGAGAAGATTGCAGATCTTTTAGAGGACAAGCAGGTTGATGAGAATCGCCTGGCTATGGAAGTTACTATTTATGCAGATAAGGTTTGCGTAGATGAGGAACTTACAAGACTTCGTAGCCATATTAAGGCTACGAAGGAAGCACTTATAAAGGGTGATGACAAGGATGGTATAGGTAGAAAGCTTGATTTCCTTGCACAGGAGATGAACAGAGAGGCCAATACTATTTTGTCCAAGTCTACTGACCTTAAGATTTCAGATAGGGGCATTGCGCTTAAGACTGATATTGAGAAGGTAAGAGAACAGATACAAAATATAGAGTGATATTGAGTACCAAAGTGGAGACACACGTATATCACAAATAAATTGAGTGAGAGAAGTAAAAATGAAACGAAAAGGTATTATTATAGTTGTTTCCGGCTTTTCCGGAGCTGGAAAAGGTACTATCATGAAGGCACTTATTGCCAAGTATGATCAATATGCGCTTTCAATATCAGCAACAACCAGAAATCCAAGACCAGGCGAAGAAAACGGAAGAGAGTATTTCTTTGTAAGTAATGAAGAGTTCGAGAAGCTTATAAAAGAGAACGGACTTATCGAGCATGCGGGATATGTGAACCACTATTATGGTACTCCTAGAAAGTTTGTAGAAGATAAGCTTAATGCAGGAATTGATGTTATACTTGAAATAGAAATTCAGGGAGCACTTCAGATCAAGAAGCAGTACCCGGATGCAGTATTACTCTTTGTTATGCCACCTTCTGCCAAGGAGCTTGAGAAGAGACTTCGCGGCAGAGGAACAGAGACAGAGGAAGTCATCAGACAGAGACTTAACAGAGCAGTTGAAGAGTCTGTGGGAATCGAAAACTATGATTATATAGTAATTAATGATAAACTAGAGGACGCTGTTGAGGAAGTTCATGGTATAATATCATCAGCACACAATACTCCTGACAGGAACAAGGAATTTATTGCAGAGATGAGAGAGGAACTTGGAAATCTCTGAAATTTTTAAATACTTGTTTTAATATTTTTGTATTGTGTTATAATGTGTTAGTTTTAGCATGGATATTATTGTGCTTTACTATATTTTATACGGTATGTTATGTGCGTAAGACGCAGGAAAGGATTTTATATGATACACCCATCTTATGTTGATCTTATGAAGGTTATGAACAAAGGCGTAGAGGAAGGCGAAGAGCCTGTTGTTAGCTCCAGATATTCAGTAGTTATGGCTACTGCTAAGAGAGCTAGACAGATCATTGCTGGTGACGAGCCTATGGTTAAGGTTAAGGACAAGCAGAAGCCTCTTTCAATTGCTGTTGATGAGATGAACCAGGATACTCTTCGTATTCTTACAGATGAAGAGAAGGAAGAGATGAATGCTTCTGAGAATAATGAGGCTGAGGCTACAGAGAACGAGTAATATATGAAAATTTTATTTGTGTCACTTGGATGTGACAAGAACAGAGTTGATACCGAGGTAATGCTGGGTATGTTATCCAGCCACGGTTACAGCTTTACTGATGATGAAGAAGAAGCAGAAGCAGCAGTGGTCAACACTTGCTGCTTTATCAATGATGCCAAGGAAGAGAGCATCAACACTATTTTAGAGCTTTCTGAGCGCAGGAAATCTGGCCAGTTAAAGGCTCTTATTGTTACAGGCTGCCTTGGACAGCGCTACCAGGAGGAAATCCAGAAGGAGATACCTGAGGTAGACGAAATCCTTGGCATATCATCTACTGACAAGATAATAACTGCGTTAGATGAGACAATAGAGAGAAATAAGCTCTTTTCTCACAAGAATTATTTTGATGATCTTAATAAAAAGCCTGTTGGGGGTCTTAAGAGAGTGATCACAACAGGTGGTCTATATAATTATCTGAAAATCGCTGAGGGCTGTGATAAACACTGCTCTTATTGTATTATCCCAAAGGTAAGAGGCTCATACAGAAGTGTTCCTATGGAACAGCTTATTGCTGACGCAAAGAATCTTGCAGCTGCAGGAGTAACAGAACTGCTCCTTGTTGCCCAGGAGACTACCCTTTATGGAACTGATCTTTATGGAGAGAAGAAGCTTCCCGAGCTGTTGCACAAGCTCTGTGAAATAGAAGGCTTTAGATGGATCAGGATTTTATATTGCTACCCTGAGGAAATTACAGAAGAGATAATTCAGGCTATCAAGTCTGAACCTAAGGTGTGTCATTACCTTGATATTCCTATTCAGTCTGGTTCTGACAGAATCCTTAAGAAGATGGGAAGACGCACTAATAATGCTGAGATCAGAGCACTTGTGCAGCACCTTAGAGAGGAAATTCCTGACATTTGTCTTAGAACTACTCTTATAAGTGGATTCCCAGGAGAAACAGCAGAAGATCACAACGAGACAATGGCTCTTGTAAGAGATCTTAGATTTGACAGACTTGGAGTATTTACTTATTCACAGGAGGAGGATACTCCGGCTGCTGTAATGCCAGATCAGGTATCAGAAAGGGTCAAGAATACCAGACGCAACAAACTGATGCGTCTTCAGCAGGAGATAGCTTTTGACAATGCAAAGGCTATGGTAGGCAAGGTTGTAGATGCTGTAATTGAAGGCAGAATCACTGATGTAGATGATGATGAAGGCTTTTCTTACGTTGCCAGAACCTACAAGGATGCACCTGATATCGATGGATATGTCTTTGTGACTGGTGTAAAGAGAGAACTGATAACAGGGGACTATATCAAGGTTAGAATTACAGGCTCAAATGAATATGATCTGATTGGGGAGGAAGAGACATGAATTTACCAAACAAGCTGACAGTACTTAGAGTTATTTTGATTCCATTTTTCGTGGCATTTTTATTGTTATCTCCAGGAAACGATACCTTTAAGTGGGTTGCTCTAGCGATTTTCGTAATTGCCAGCCTTACAGATATGGCTGATGGCAAGATTGCCAGAAAATACAACCTTATTACTGATTTTGGTAAGTTTATGGATCCTTTGGCAGATAAGCTGCTTGTATGCAGTGCCATGATCTGCCTTATAGACCTAGGTAAGATCCCTTCATGGATAGTAGTTATCATTATTGCAAGAGAGTTCATTATAAGCGGCTTCAGACTTGTTGCTGCTGATAATGGAAGAGTCATTGCAGCAAGTTATTGGGGCAAATTTAAGACCACATTCCAAATGATCATGGTTATTCTCATGATCGCAGGTCTTGGAGATATTATTCCTTATTATGATCTTCTTACACAGATCATCATGTGGATTGCCCTTGCTCTGACAATAATCTCACTTGTTGATTACATCGTAAAAAACAAGGACGTCATGAGCGGAGACATGTAACGATATTAGGACTGAGTAAATGCAATTTCGTGCTTGCACGAATAATTGCATTTATGAAAGGTGTATATCGCGTATAAGAAACAATTGTAGTAGTAGAAATTAGAGAGTTATATGAGTAAAGATTTAGAAAAAGAAATAATCAA
This sequence comes from Butyrivibrio sp. XBB1001, assembly GCF_000424505.1. Classification (NCBI taxonomy): domain Bacteria; kingdom Bacillati; phylum Bacillota; class Clostridia; order Lachnospirales; family Lachnospiraceae; genus Butyrivibrio; species Butyrivibrio sp. XBB1001. The sequence goes on from NZ_AUKA01000016.1 coordinate 58,023, forward strand.
AGAAAACGAGGTTAACGACGAGAGAAAGATTCGTTACGACGAGTCAGGACTAGATGAGAGAATTATAAGAGCTGTTTCAGAGATGGGATTTGAATATATGTCTCCTATCCAGAAGGCAGCCATTCCTGTAATGATACAGGGTAAGGATATTATAGGACAGGCACAGACAGGAACTGGTAAGACCGCTGCTTTTGGTATTCCACTTCTTCATCAGGTGGATCCAAATAACAAGCACCTTCAGGCAGTTGTTCTTTGTCCTACAAGAGAGCTTGCAATGCAGGCTGCAGATGATATTAGAGATTTTGCCAAGTATATGTTTGGAATCAAGGTTCTTCCTGTTTATGGAGGCCAGGATATATCAAGACAGATCAGAGCTCTTTCTAATGGTGTTCAGATTGTGGTTGGAACTCCAGGAAGAGTTATGGACCATATGCGCAGACATACCATGAAGATGAAGGATGTTAAGGTTCTTGTTCTTGATGAAGCAGATGAAATGCTTGATATGGGCTTTAGAGAGGATATTGAGACAATCCTTCAGGGAATGCCCGAGGAGAGACAGACAGCACTGTTTTCTGCTACAATGCCAGAACCAATCTTAAAGATTACTAAGACCTACCAGAAGAGCGATGCTGAATATATCAAGATGACTCCCAAGGAGATCACAGTAGCAGCTATTGAGCAGGCATATTACAGAGTTCCTCAGAAGATGAAGGAAGAGGTCCTTATAAGACTTATGGATTTCTACAATCCTTCAAGATCACTTATTTTCTGCAATACCAAGAAAATGGTTGATCAGCTTGCTGAGAACCTTAAGGGCAAGGGATACCTTGCAGATGGACTTCATGGAGACCTTTCTCAGAACCAGAGAGATACTGTAATGAATCTCTTTAGAAACGGAAGGATCAACATCCTGATCGCTACTGATGTGGCAGCAAGAGGAATTGATGTAAGCGGCGTAGAAGCTGTATTTAACTACGATATCCCAGAAGATATCGAATATTATGTACACAGGATCGGGCGTACAGGAAGAGCAGGCAGAAGCGGCATGAGCTTTACTCTTGTAGGCGGAAGAGAGATGTACAAGCTTCGCGAGATTGAGAAGGTTTGCCATACCAAGATTGAGGAGCGTCATGTTCCAAAGGCCAAAGAGATAACAAGAGTTAAGTCTCAGAAGGTTTTTGCAGAAGTTATAGATATTATCGAGAATAGTGATATAGCGCAGGCACTTGAGTTTGTAAATCAGAAGATTGAAGAGGGCGAGTATACTGCAGAGCAGCTTGCAGCCGGATTTATGAAACTTAAGATGGGTGCTGACCTTGAAGATTTAGTTCTTTTTGAAAAGAGTGATAGAAACCGTAGAGACTTTAAGACTCGCGGAGAGAGAGACCGTGATGGTCGTGGTGGCAGAGGCCGTGGCGAGAGAAGCCGCGACGGAAGACGTTCTGACAGAGATGGCCGTGGCGAGAGAAAACGCGACGGAAGACACTCTGATAAGGATGGACGCAGCCGTGATGGCAGACGCTCTGACAAGGAAGGCCGTAGCCGCGATGGAAAACGCTATGACAAGGAAGGCCGTGGCAGAGACAACAAATCTTTTGACAAGAAGGAGCGTAGCGAGGAATTTCCAAAGCCACGCAAGAAGCAAAAGCCTTTAAATGACTCTGATGGATTTACAAAGAGCACAGGACTTGATGAGAGTCTTATTGCCAGCATAAAGGCTGACAGAGATAAGACTACATCTACTACAGGCAAGTCAGGCGCAGCTGGTACAGAGTCCAAGAGATATGAGAGAAAGTCAGAAAAAAAGAGTGACGGATTTGAAAATGTAGGACGCATTAACATCAAAGGGGAAGGTTCTACAAAGTCATGGTATATGGAAGATACCTCTAAAAAGGGCAAGAAAGAGAATAAAGATACAGATACCATGAATGTTTCTAAATCTGAGAAAAAGGCCATGAAAGCTGAAAACAAAAAGCGAAGCCTTGATTACCTTTCAGACGTTAGCAATTTTGTTATGGAGAGCTTTGGCAAGCGTGGCAAAAAGGGGGAATAAATGGCTGATAGAAACAGTTTAAGAGCGAAAATCAATCGTTTTAGAGCTAAGGTATTTAACATGGTTAGTACCGGCGTGATTGATGAGCCTATAAACCGTTTTTATGATTGGATCAGCATAATAGCCCTTCTTTTAAATCTTGCAGCAGTTTTTGCAATAACATTTGATTACATGGAGGAGCACTATAAAGGGCTCCTCCTTACTATTGAAGCTGTTACAACATTTTTCTTTGCAGTTGATTATGTGCTACGAGTATTTAGCGCCAATGAACTGTATCCTAAACTATCACCGGGCAAGTCTTCAATCAGATATGCCTTGTCCTTTGCTGGTATCATTGATCTTTTATCATTTCTGCCTTATTATCTTCCAGTATTTTTTCCAGGAGGAGCAACTGTTTTCAGACTCTTTAGAATTGCAAGGATACTAAGGCTATTCAGAATCAATTCCTATTACGACCAATTAAATGTAATAACAGAGATCATTGTCAGTAAGAGCCAGCAGCTTCTTGCCTCTGTATTTATCATTTTTATTCTGATGCTGGCATCTAGCCTTTGCATGTACAGTGTTGAGCACGACGCACAACCAGATGTTTTCCAGAACGCTTTTTCTGGAATATGGTGGTCTGCGTCAACTCTTTTGACTGTAGGATATGGTGATATCTATCCAGTTACTATAATGGGTAAGATTCTGGGAATTATCATAAGCTTTTTGGGTGTTGGCATGGTTGCTATTCCTACTGGTATCATCAGTGCAGGCTTTGTTGAACAGTACCAGAAGCTAAAGACTGTTGGAGACTTTGCTGAGGAAGAAAACATTCATTTTATCAGGATCAGATTGTCTCAAAAAGATTCCTGGACAGGAAAAAAGATAGTTGATATCGGTATTCCCAAGGATATTATGATTGTGGCAATACAAAGAGGAAATGAGACTATTATTCCAAGAGGTCAGACGGTGCTTGAAAATGGCGACATTCTGGTAATGTGCGCGGAGAAGATCAAGGATATTTCTCCTATTGATCTTAAGGAAATAACTATAAATGAAGGCCATTCCTGGAATGGAGTAGCAATTAAAGATCTGGATATTTCAAGGCAGAGCTATATCTTTATGATACGGAGAAAAGGTAAGGCTCTGGTTCCTAAGGGAAATATAGTTATAAAGGCCGGTGATATAGTCCTTTTATATGGCAAGCATATTAAAAATGAATTTATTTGAAATACGAAGGAAGTAACATGTTTGAACTAGCTACTAAGAAAAAAATATTAAACGAAACAGAATTATTTGTCCTTGATATGGATGGAACTTTTTATCTGGACAACGATATACTAGATGGCGCTTTGGATTTTCTTGAAAGCGTCAAAAATGCAGGTAAGGACTTTATATTTTTTACCAATAATTCGTCCACTTCGCCTGCGCTTTACATAGAAAAATTAAAGAGGATGAACTGCCACATAAATAGAGACAAGATCATGACTTCCGGGGATGTTATGATAAGGTTTCTTGATACAAATTACAAGGGCAAGAGCGTTTATCTTCTTGGGACACCGGCCCTTCAAGAAAGCTTTGAGGAAGCAGGAATAAATCTCTTTAAACCTGAAGTATCAGAAAAAGAGGGCTTTGTTCCCTGCGATACAGCTAATATTCCGGATATTGTGGTCGTTGGCTTTGATAAGACCTTGACCTATGAGAAACTTACAAATGCTTGCACATATATCAGAAAAGGGGCCTTATTCCTGGCAACCCATCTTGATATTAACTGTCCTATGAAGGGCGGCTTTATTCCTGATTGCGGTGCAATGTGCGCAGCCATGACTCTTTCTACAGGAAAAGAGCCTAAGTATGTAGGAAAACCTTTTAAGGAAACTGTAGATATGGTGGCGTCTTTTACAGGAGTAGCAAAAGAAAAGATAACCTTTGTGGGAGACCGTCTGTACACTGATGTTGCGACTGGTGTAAAAAATGGAGCAAAGGGAGTTCTTGTCCTTACTGGAGAAGCTACATTAAGAGACATAGAAACCTCTGATGTTAAGCCTGATGCAGTTTTTGAAGGCATAAAAGAAATGGGAGAGATACTTATAACTTTATCTTAGATTTTTGCTTTTTATCAGAGAAACAGGAACTGTACTGGACTAGCTTTCATCTTCAGATGAAAAATGTGCGAAATTTGACAAAAATATTGAAAAAATAGTACAGGCTAGTTTAAGCTCTAGACTTACTATTTCTGAGTTAATTATAATGATTTGTGAATGTGTAGAATGATATATTACCGACATTATGCCAAGGAGGAAATCACAATGAAAATTGCTTTGATCAATGAAAATAGCCAGGCTGCCAAGAACGAGATGATCTATGGTGCTCTTAAAAAGGTTGCTGACAAGCACGGCTTTGAAGTATTTAACTATGGAATGTATTCAGCTGATGACAAGGCTCAGCTTACATACGTTCAGAACGGTATTCTTGCATGCGTTCTTCTTAACTCAGGCGCAGTAGATTACGTTATCACAGGTTGCGGAACAGGTGAGGGTGCAATGCTTGCCTGCAACAGCTTCCCAGGAGTTATCTGCGGACATGTAACAGATCCGCTTGATGCTTATACATTTGCTCAGATCAATGATGGTAACGCTATTTCTATGAATTTTGCTCTTAAGTCAGGATGGGGCGCAGAGCTTAATCTTGAGTATACTTTTGAGAAGCTCTTCTCAGAGGAGTCAGGACAGGGCTATCCAAGAGAGAGAGTAGTACCAGAGCAGAGAAATAAGAAAATCCTTGATGAAGTCAAGAAGGTTACATACAACCAGGATGTTGTAGCTATCCTTAAAAACCTTGACAGAGATCTTGTGAAGGGAGCGCTTTCTGGAGAGCATTTCCTTGAGTACTTTGATGCAAATGCCAAGGATGAGAAAATAAAGGCTGCAGTTCACGAAATTTTAGCTTAAACCTGATGATATTAGGTATGTAAGTACTGATATATTATTGTAAAGATATAGTCACCACGCGGATTTTTAATATCTGGCGTGGTGATTTTTTCTTTGTACTAGCCTAGATAAATCAAAGGCTTTATGATATACTTTTTCATGTGTTGTGTGGGGCAACAAGTAGTAGAAACAAGATAATAAGGGATATTTGTTTTAATATGGGTTACAGAAGTAAAGATAAGACAATCAAGGTGTCATCTGGTAAACGCAGAAGACGCTCTAATAAGAAATTTAATATCAGGATGATTGCAGCTCTTTCTGGCGCAGTAGTAATTGGTGTTGTAGCAATCTATGTAGTATATTCCAGCCTTCCATTTGTTAAGGTCAGTAAGGCTATAGCAGCGGGAAACAGATATTCAGAGAATGCAGAATATGACGCTGCAATAAACTCCTATTCTGAGGCTATTGAAATAGATTCGGGCTCAGTTACAGCTTACAACAATATGGCTAGTGCATACCTTAGTATTGATGATACAGAATCAGCCAAGAAAGTTTTGTATGATGGCTGGCAGAATACTGAAAATGAAGCTCTTCTTGGCAATTATCTGACTGTCATTATGAATGATGCAGTTAATTCCATGAACAAGGGAGAGGGTAACATAGATACAGTGCTTTCTGTTATGGAAGTTCTTGAGCAGGATAACACTAATGCAGATGCTATTGAACTTTTATCGGCTGCCTATGACAGATGCTTTAGTGCATATACAAATGATCCAAATGGCCTGTTTAGAAATGGAGATGAGAATGGATGCTCTTTTGCCAAATATTCTGATCTTCTAAGGCGTATGATAACTGTATATGAAAATACACCATCTGAAGAACTAAAGGCTCTTATACTTAAATATGCGATTCCTGTAGCTGATTCTTTTACCATAAATTACGAAGATGCTGTTTCGTATAAGGCTATTTTAGAAAGAGTAAGAGAAGCGGTCGCTACAAACGATGAAATAGATTCTGCGATTGCCTGCCTTGTAAATGCAGAGGGAGTACAGGAGATATTTGCTGACATTTTCACTCAGCTTGATGTTGGAAATGTTGATGAACTTAGAGATTTCGTAGTTTCTGAGAAGTATCTGACTCTCCGGGATGTTTTTCTTAACAATATTGAAACTCCACAGGAGAATACAACCTATGTTGCTATCAGCAGGGAAGCCATTATTTTAAACAGAAATGATGGTAAGTTCAGCTACAGATTCTTAAACTTTGAAGAAAATCCCCAGACTAAGGGCGTTATCACTCTTTGGGCCAATTACTTTGAGGATGATGGGGTTCAGAGATGCTCAATCTCTTATGAACCAGAAAGCGTAAATGGTAATCCTTATCCTCATACTAAGTATTCAGTAACTTACCTTAAGAGTTATACAAACTCTGGCAAGAATACCAAGGTTGCCAAGATGAATTACAGACTCTGCACAGAGATCACTGATGAAAATGGTGAAACTGATGAGACTATCATTGGTGACTGGGGCGGAGACAATGAGTATGTAATGGATATTGATACTATTGAATCAAGAATAAAAGCATAAGTGCTATAATAGGACTAGTATATTTGCAAGACGAATGTACTAGTTCTTTTATTACTACGAGGGATTTATGAGTGAACCAAAATGCATAATTATCTCAGCAGGCTCTTTTACACCGCTTGAGATTTCTATAAACGAAGAAGACTTTGTGATTGCCTGTGATGCAGGCTTTATGTATGCCCAGCAGATGGGGATACTTCCTGATCTTATTGTTGGAGATTTTGACTCTGCTTCTGAGGCTGGTCCAACACTCATGAGAAGTATTCAGGAAATAGCAGAAAATGACCCTGACAGGATTGTTAAGCTTGATGTAAGAAAAGATGATACGGATACGATTAAAGCTGTTAAGATAGGGCTTTCCAAGGGCTATAGGAAGTTTTATTTTTATGGAGCTCTTGGGGGAAAGAGATTTGACCATACTATGGCCAATATACAAACTCTTTTATTTGTTAAGCATAATGGCGGCAAGGGCTATATTTTTGACTCAGGGAAAATGCTCATGATAGCTGAAAATGAGACCATAAACTTCAACCGTGGTAATACAGGGTATCTATCTGTCTTTTCACTGTCCGAGGTGTCAAGGGGCGTGACACTAAAGGGCCTTATGTACACTCTTGAAGATGGGGAACTTAGAAGCGATTTTCCTCTTGGAGTCAGCAATGAGTTTATAATAGATGAAGAGGCTGTTGTTACTGTAAAGGACGGCACGTTACTTATTTCCTGTGAATTTTGATGACAGATAATTGCCATATTATGGGCTATAAGCTTATTATTGGGGGTATATCATGGAAAATCAAAAGATTGTAAGTAAATTATCCCGTGTGGGAATCTTAGGAAATGTTCTACTTGCTGCATTTAAGCTATTTGCAGGTATCTTTGGAAGATCAGGCGCCATGGTGTCTGATGCTGTTCATTCTTTGTCAGATGTATTTGCGACTTTAATTGCATATGTGGGAGTTAAGCTTGCCCAGAGAAAAGAGGACGAGCTTCATCCATATGGCCATGAGAGGCTTGAATGCGTTGCTTCTCTGGCTCTTGGACTTATTCTTGCTGGTACTGGTTTTGGAATTGGTTATAGCGGAGTCAGAAAGATACTCTTTGAACGTGCAACGCTTGTGGTTCCTACATTGTTACCATTAATAGCAGCGGTAGTTTCTATCGTGGTAAAAGAGGCGATGTTCTGGTATACCATGTTCTATGCCAAAAGACTTGATTCTGCCGCATTTAAAGCTGATGCCTGGCATCACAGATCTGATGCCATTTCATCTGTCGGATCATTTATCGGTATCGGCATGGCAAAACTTGGTTTTCCAATTATGGATCCAATTGCCAGTCTTATCATCTGCGTTCTTATTTTAAAAGTTGCTCTTGATATCATCAAGGAAGCTATAGATAAAATGCTTGATACATCATGCAGCACTGACTTTGAGAACGATGTAAGGGAGTTTATTGTAAGGCAACCTGGAGTTGTAGGCATAGATCTTTTACATACCAGACAGTTTGGAAACAGGATATATGTTGATCTTGAAATATCTGTTGATCGTAATATCTCCCTGATTGAAGCTCACGAGATAGCAGAAACGGTTCATGATGGAGTTGAGCAGAATTTCAGTAACGTTAAACATGTGATGATCCATGTTAATCCAAGCGATTATGATCCCAAGAATGAAGTGGTCAATGGGGATGACCTGATCTGATCCTAAAACATGGAGGAAAATGTGTATGAAGTTTTTGGGGAAAATTAAAAGCATTTTTAAAGAAGTGGTTAATGAGCACAGATATTCGTTTGGGGCATTTATGCTGTCAATGATCCTATGGGCAATTACAGCAGGGGACAATCCAACTGGTGACGTGCTTTATTCCATCTTCGATTTTTTGAAAACCATAGAATGGCTTCTTTTTTCTGTCTCTTTTGGACTATTGTTATGCGAGTCCATTCATCTATACAAGAAGGATACTGATTCTTCTTACGATCCCAAATCTAAAAAAGTACTGGGCTTAAGAATTGTGATCATTGCAACAACTTTTCTTTCAGCCCTTCAGTTTAGAATTCTCGATGAATATATACCTGAAAGCTTTTTTAAAGTTGGCTATGAAGATGTAATTCTTGATCTGTCCAGAAATATTCTGTTCTTTGTTGGGATTGCAGTAATTGGACTTACTATATATTTCTTTTACAAAAGAAGCGGGGAATGCTCTGAAACTTACGTTGCCAAGGCTTTTTGCGGATTTATGAAAGCAGAGCTTGTGTATGGAATTATCGCTCTTGGAGTCCTTTTGATAATATGGGCTTTCGATACCCTTATCTTTGATACTTTTTTTATGGACCTGACACTTAGAGTAGAAATACTTTTACTTGGACTTGTCGAGTTTCCATGCGCGGTTGTGGGGCTTTCTAAAACAGAAGGAGAAATCTCCAAGTTTGGAAGAATTGTTTTATCCTACATATTTACCGGAATAATCGCAGCTGCTTTTGTTATCATTTATGTTTATATCATAAAGATTTTTGTTACATGGACATTTCCATCAAACGAAGTATTTCCAATACTTACAGCGCTTTTTGTCTGCGGCCTTTTTGCCTGGACAATGGCCTTTGGATGTTGCGATGAAGGGATAAAAAGAGCTATTTCCATATTGCCATTTCTTTTTATCCCATTTATTATTCTTCAGATAATGTGCCTGCATATGCGAGTTAGGGATTATGGCCTTACTTCCAGCAGATACTTTGGAATCGTTGTAATAGTTTTTGAAATTATATATTTTGTAATTTATACTCTTAGATTCATCAGGAAAAAAGACTACATTTATACTCTTATTTTTATAGTGATCGCAGGGGCTTTTATAGTTCTTTTTATGCCAGGGATAAATGTCTACAGCGCTGTTACAATGTCTCAAAAGGGGAAAATCATAGCTTATCTTGAACAGGGCAGTAATACGTCAGATGCTATTAAGAAAGATGCCCATGAAGCCTATAAGGTACTTGATAGAGAGGGCGGCTTTTCGGGAAGGCTATTTATTGATAACAAGCTGTCTAAAGATCAGATGAGCGACCTTACAAATAATGATAATCACGATGATGCAGAGAGAACCTACATAAACGTATACAATGATATGAACAGTATAGATGTTACAGGCTATAAGAGGCTTAGCATCGTTGAAACTGATCTCTCTGACTGGGCTGGAATCACTGATATTGATAATATCCCTATATATCTTAGGGATGATGAGTCAGAACCTGTAGATTACGTTGATTTTTGCGACATAATAGATACTCTTAAAGAGTATGAAAAGAAAAATGTAGCTCAGACAGAAAAAGAAAAGGTTATCCAGAAGAAAATCACCACAAAAAATGGGAAAACACTGGTGCTTACCAAAGTAAACATCTTCGGGTTTACAGAAAATGGCGAGATGGATATCAGAAGCTTTGAAATCAGAGGCTATCTTCTTGAATAAATTAACTTTTTGTTAAATGCTTGTCATACCCCTAGCTATTGAGATATACTATGCAAGGACGAAAGTTCATTTTAATAATAGTTATTTAACCAGAGCAGGATATGCTCTGAACAGAAAATGGAGGATATATATAATGAGAGGTTCTAAACCAACAGTTCTTTTGATTCTTGATGGATATGGACTTAATGATAACCCAGAGGGAAATGCTATTGCTATGGCTAAGACTCCTGTAATGGATGGACTTATGAAGGATTATCCATTTGTTAAGGGATACGCTTCAGGACTTGCAGTTGGTCTTCCTGATGGACAGATGGGTAACTCAGAGGTTGGACATATGAACATGGGCGCTGGCCGTATTGTATACCAGGAACTTACAAGAATTACAAAGTCTATCGAGGATGGAGATTTCTTTACAAACGAGGGACTTCTTGCTGCAATCAATAACTGCAAAGAGAAGAATTCAGCTCTTCACCTTTATGGCCTTGTATCTGACGGTGGTGTTCACAGCCACATTACACATATCTATGGCCTTTTAGAGCTTGCCAAGAAGAATGGCCTTGATAAGGTATTTGTTCACTGCTTCCTTGATGGTAGAGATACTCCTCCAGAGAGCGGAATTGATTTTGTTCAGCAGCTTGAGGACAAGATGAAGGAACTTGGCGTTGGTGCCATCGCTTCAATTTCTGGCCGTTACTATGCTATGGACAGAGATAACAACTATGACCGTGTTGAGATTGCTTACAATGCACTTAGAAATGGTGAGGGCAACAAGGCTGATTCAGCACATCAGTGCATGGTTGACAGCTACAAGAATGGCAAGACTGATGAGTTCGTTGTTCCTACAGTTATCATGAAGAATGGTGCTCCTGTAGCAACAATCAAGGATGGAGATTCAATCATTTTCTATAACTTCCGTCCTGACAGAGCAAGAGAGATCACACATTGCTTCTGTGATGATGAGTTTGATAAGTTTAACAGAGGTGCAAGACCAGACGTTACTTATGTTTGCTTTACAGACTATGATCCACTTATTCCTAACAAAGAGGTTGCCTTCAAGAAGGTTCTTCTTAACAACACCTTTGGTGAGTGGCTTGCAGCTAAGGGTATGAAGCAGGCAAGAATCGCTGAGACAGAGAAATATGCTCACGTTACATTCTTCTTTAACGGTGGTGTTGAGCAGCCAAACGAGGGCGAGGACAGAGTACTTGTAAACAGCCCTAAGGATGTTGCTACATACGACCTTAAGCCTCAGATGAGTGCTCCAGAGGTTTGCGAGAAGATCGTTAACGCTATCAACTCTCAGGAGTATGACGTAATAATCGCTAACTTTGCTAACCCTGATATGGTTGGACACACAGGTGTTATTCCTGCAGCTGTTCAGGCTATCGAGGTTGTTGACGAGTGCGTTGGCAAGGTTGTTGATGCTGTTAAGGCTCAGAACGGAACAATGTTCATCTGCGCTGACCACGGAAACGCTGATATGATGATCGATTATGAGACAGGAGAGCCTTGGACAGCTCATACAACAAACCCTGTTCCATTTATCCTTGTTAACTATGATCCTGCTTACACTCTTAAGGAGGGCGGATGCCTTGCAGACATCATTCCTACACTTATTGAGTGCATGGGTGAGGAGCAGCCAGCTGAGATGACTGGTAAGTCACTTCTTATCAAGAAATAAAACTTTTAGAAATAGCTTTAAATTCACGCATTATCGGCTTTTATGAATTGACTTTTGATGCGTAAATGTGGTATTGTAGTAGTTGCTTGTAATTCGCAATTTGCATTAAGAAACAATACTATATGTGTTTTGGGAGGTTATACTAAGTGAGCGTTTTAAGTTATGTTGTTGGTGTAGTATTTATGCTGGTTTGTGCCGCTCTCGTAGTTCTTGTACTTGCTCAGGAGGGCAAGAATCAGGGACTTGGAGCTATCCAGGGAACAGTTGAGAATACATATTGGGGCAAGAACAAGGGCCGTTCAAGAGAAGGCGTTCTTAAGAAGGTAACAATCGTTCTTTCAGTTTTGTTTGTAGTTGTTGCTATCGTTCTTAATATGAACATTCTTTAATCTGTTTATTTGAATCTGTTTAGATTTTAAGGCACTCCGTAGTGAGTGCCTTTCTTTTTCTTTAGTAATAAGTGAGGTTTTATGAGTAAAGGTAAGAGCCTTAAGCGTATGAATGAAAGCTTTTTAGGCAAAAAGAATAATAGAGAAATGGTAGTTGGCACATTTATTGCTAATGCCAGAGGCTTTGGCTTTGTAGAGGTCGAGGGAAGGGAAGAGGATATTTTTATTCCTGAAGAGTATGTTCACGGAGCATTTCATTCTGATACTGTAGAGGTGGAACTATTGCCTGAATCTACAGGCAAGCGAACAGAAGGCCGCATCAGAAACATCCTTGTAAGAGGTATGGATGAAGTTGTTGGAACATATCAGGGCGAGAAAAATTTTGGCTTTGTCATTCCAGATAATGGAAGACTTGGAAGTGATATTTTTATCCCAATCGAGCATCATGGCAAGGCTGTTACAGGTGATAAGGTAGTTGTTAAGATCACCGATTATGGTAATGCTCTTGAGAGGAAGAAACCTGAAGGCAAGGTAAAAGAGGTAATTGGAAATATCAATGATCCTGGCGTTGATATCATGTCAATTGTAAAGGGCTATGATATACCAAGTGAGTTCCCTGAAAGAGTTATGAATCAGGCAAACAGGTGTCCTGACCAGATTTCAGAGGCTGATATGTACGGAAGAGAGGATCTTCGCGGTCTACAAATGGTTACAATTGATGGCGAAGATGCCAAGGACCTTGATGATGCTGTAAGTCTTTCTATAGATGAAAAGGGACTATATCATTTAGGAGTACATATTGCAGATGTAACAAACTATGTTCAGGAGAATTCTGCTCTTGACAGAGAAGCTCTTAAAAGAGGCACATCTGTTTATCTGGTGGACCGAGTTATCCCTATGCTGCCACACAGGCTTTCAAACGGAATATGTTCCCTTAATCACGGAGAGGACAGGCTTGCTCTTAGCTGCCTTATGACTTTTGATAAGAGCGGAGCACTTGTTGATCACAATATTGTTGAATCCGTGATCAATGTAGATGAGCGCATGTCCTATACATCTGTGGCCAAGATATTAGAGGATGAAGATCCGGAAGAGTGTGAGAAGTACGAAGCGCTCGTTCCCATGTTTAAAGATATGGCGGCTTTGTCAGCTCTTTTACGAAAGAAAAGAGAAGATAAGGGAGCAATAGACTTTGATTTCCCTGAGACCAAGATAATACTTGATGAGGCTGGAAATCCTATAGACATACAGCCTCGCCAGAGAAATACAGCAACTAAGCTTATTGAGGACTTTATGCTGGCAGCAAATGAAACAGTCGCTGAGCATTTTTATTACATGCAAAGTCCTTTTGTATATCGTATCCATGAACAGCCTGATCCTGAGAAGATTGGCACTTTGTCAGCTTTTGTATCTGGTCTTGGACATCATATCAGAGTCAAGAGAGATGACGGTGTAAGGCCTAAAGAGATCCAGAAACTTCTTAAGGAAGTAGAGGGAAGCAAGGAAGAGCCTGTTATCTGTAGAATGACACTTCGCAGTATGATGCAGGCCAAGTATAGCACAGAGTGCACGGGACATTTTGGCCTTGCATTTGACTATTACTGTCATTTTACTTCTCCTATCAGAAGATATCCTGACCTTCAGATCCACAGAATCATAAAGGATCATTTAAGGGGTAGAATGAATGCTGAGAAGGCAGCTCACTATGAAGAGATTCTTGATGAAGTTGCCAAGCACTCCTCTGAAACTGAGAGAAGAGCAGAAGAAGCTGAGAGAGAAACAGACAAGCTCAAGAAGGCTCAGTATATGGAAAACCATATTGGTGAGCGCTTTGAAGGCATTGTGTCAGGAGTTACAGCCTGGGGACTGTTTGTTGAGCTTGAAAATTCCTGCGAAGGTATGATCAGAGCAGCTTCTATGAACGATGATTTCTATGTATATGATGAGGATCATATGAAGCTTGTAGGTGAGAGTACCCACAAGGAATACTGCCTTGGACAGAAGGTTATGATAAAGGTCTTAGGAGCAGACAGGATAACCAGAACAATAGACTTTAGAATTGTAGATGAGAATGAATCTGAGGACTCTTTAGATGAGTATGGCTATGATCCTGACGATTTTGTAGTCTATTCAGAGGCAAGGAAGGTTGCAGAAAATAGAGCTAATAAGATCAGGAAGGTCATTGAGAGATCCAAAGATGAAGCTGATGATGCTGACGGATCATATGTGCCACATAAAGAAGAGAGCTTTGGCATAAAGGGCAAGAGCAAGAAAGAAAAGAAGCTTGAAAATAAAAAGGATAAGGGCAAGAAGAGTAAGAAAAAGGAGCAAGAAGGACGTCTTGTAGAATACAATGGGGAGATGATTGACCTTAGCCAGTATGAGCCTGATCCTATAACAGGAGATCTTCAGCCCAAACATAGAGGTAAGAAACATTCGCCTGCAACTGGCAAGGCAATTGGCGGCAGGAAAAGAGCCAAGGACAAGGCTGATAGGGATAAGTCTGAGAAAGATAAGTCCCCATCAGGACGTAAGGTCTACAAGGTTCACAAGTACAAGAAGTCTGCTACCAGTAAGGCTGCAAGAAGTGCTCAGGGCAAGGGTAAGCGCAGGAAATAATAGAAATACCAATACTACAGAAAAGTTTAGGGGCTATATAAAATGGCAGAAGATAAGGCTAGAAAGTTAGTAGCGAATAATAAAAAAGCATATCATGATTACTTTATCGAAGAGAAATACGAGGCTGGTATAGAGCTCTTTGGAACTGAAGTTAAGTCTATTCGTCAGGGTAAATGCTCAATAAAAGAGGCCTGGATCAGCATTGATAAGGGCGAAGCTTTTATTATGGGCATGAATGTAAGTCCTTATGAAAAAGGTAATATTTTTAATAAGGATCCTCTTAGGGTAAAGAAGCTTCTTTTGCACAAGGCGGAGATAAGAAAGCTTGAACAGCAGAAAATGGTTCAGGGTTATACACTTGTTCCGCTCGAAGTGTACTTTAAAAATGGCAGAGTAAAAGTTGAAGTAGGTCTTGCAAAAGGTAAAAAGCTCTATGACAAGCGCGCTGATATGGCCAAAAAAGATCAGCAGAGAGAAGCACTTAGAGATTATAAAGTAAGTCTTAGATAAATTAAATTATTATTAAAGATTGCACACTAACATTATAATTAGCCATTGTAAGCGATATAATATAAAACATAAAAATTACTGATAATACGATAATTTTTTTATGCGGAGGCTTACGATGGCTAAAAAAATAAGTGAAGGTAATGGAAACAACAGTGCACAGATAGCTTTTAAGGACAGCATTAAGACAAAACTTATTGGCATAATGCTTCTTGTTGCGGTAGTACCTCTTCTTGTAGCTATAATAGTCAGCTATAACACATCTACCAGCAAGGCACTTAAGGATGCACAGGCGTCTCAGGAATGGCAGGCCAGATACATTGAGAGTATGTTTGATAAGACCTTAGAGACAAACCTGAACACTATTAATGCCATTGCTACGAACCCTACGGTAGTTCAGTATGCTGTGGGGGAAGCGGGCATTCCTTATGATGCAGTTCAGCAAACTCTTTATCAGTATGACCTGGTTATGAATGATGGTCAGAATACTGCGGTGACTGATGCAACTGGTATGCAGATAGCAAGAGGAACAGGCGACTTTGTAAGTGTTGCAGAGAGAGAATATTTCCAGGAGGCTATTAAAGGCAATACCTTTATTTCTAATATTACAGTCAGTAAAACAACTGGACGTAGAATGATTACTTTTGCTGTACCTGTTAAGTTTAACGGCCAGATTATTGGTATCGTACATAGAAATTATGATCTTGGAAATTTACATGAGCTACTTGCTTCACAGGCTGAAAATGCCTTTGTAGTTGATAGAACCGGTATGGTTGCAGCTCATTCCCAGTATGAAATTGCAGAAGGTGTCCATGATGAAGTAGACGTTTCAACTTCAGAGTTTTATACATCAGGCCAGGAAAAAGGATTTTATAAAAATGCTTCCAAGTTTGGAACAAACTACATGGCATATGTAAAAGAACCGAAATCAGGTTTTGTAGTTGTTACTGCACAGAGCGCTGAGTCAATTATGGATTCAGCAAGACAGGCGGCTATGATAGTTATAGTTGTAGGTATTATCCTTGTAGTCATTGCCATTGTTATCTCATTTATGATGGCAAAGAGCTTTACAGAACCAATCAAAGCTCTTAATGAAACCTTTACAGCTCTTGCTGATGGTAGATTTTTAAAGGTTGAAAAGTTTGATGCCCGCAAGGACGAGCTTGGAGCTATTTCGAAATCAACAAATTCAGTTATTGATACTCTTGGTGGTATTGTTAACAATATAAAAGAATCTGCAAAGAGCGTAGGAAGCTCATCTGAAGAGCTTTCTGATATGGCAAATCAGATTTCACAGACAGCAGAAGATGTTTCTAATGCAGTTCAGGAAATTGCTTCTGGAGCTACTCAGCAGGCTGATGAAATTCAGAGCGCATCAGAAAACGTTGGAAGAATTGGCGATGCAGTAGTAAACGTTCAGAATTCAACTGATGACCTTTCTGGTATTGCTCAGAAGATGAAAGAAGCATCTGAGATTTCAAGTAAATCCCTTGCTTCTCTACAGGATTCTTCTACAGAGATGACAGCCAAGATTGAAGATATCTCCAGAACCATCGGAGCTACACAGACTGCTGTTAATAATATCAACGAAAAGGTTGAGGGCATTACATCTATAGCTACACAGACCAACCTCCTTTCTCTTAATGCAAGTATTGAGGCTGCAAGAGCTGGTGAAGCCGGCAAGGGATTTGCAGTTGTTGCAGAAGAAATTGGTAAGCTTGCAGAAGATTCAAAGGCCATGGCTGATGATATCAAGAAAGAAATGGAGTCACTTCTTGAACAGAGTGAAGCAGCAGTTCAGGCTGCAGAAGATGTCAAGCAGGGCAACAATGATCAGCAGATTGCTCTTGGTGAAACTCTCGATGCGGTTAATGGAATGCTTGAAGATATTGGAAGCACTGTTGGCGGCGTACAGCTCATATCTGAAGGGGCTGAGACCTGTGACAGCTCCAAGAATGCTGTTGTTGACACTATGAGCGCTCTATCAGCTATTTCGGAAGAAAATGCAGCTTCTTCAGAAGAGACTGGAGCTTCAATGCAAGAACTTTCAGCTACAGTTACTACTCTTGCTGGATCTGCTAATGCTCTTAAGGATATCGCAGAAAAGCTCAATGAAGACATGAAGTTCTTTAAAGACTGAGAATCGCTAACTAAAAAGATGAGTTCCCTCCTCTTGGTAAAATGCCAAGAGGAGGGATTTTTTAACCAATAGGCTATTGATTATCTGCTTGGAAGTCGATATAATCATAGAGCAGTACAACTTAATAAGGGTTAGTAAAGGTTTCGACAGGGATTTTGAAGCTGGAGAAGCTATCCGTAGGACGGTGCGTCAAACCTCAAATTAAAATTAAACGCTAACGATAATTTAGCACTCGCTGCCTAAGTGCAGCCCGTCAGCCCAGGTGCACCTACACATCTGGTAACTGGCGTCAAACTTTGTAGGAAACGACATAGCTTAAGCTTTGCGGTTATGGTCGTATCATGAAGCTACCGATTAGTTTTGGTTGTCAATTTCCGGGGCTATGAGGGAACAGGAATGTAGAATTCCAGAATAATTGACTACGATAGTAGAAGGACAGGGGATGAGTTTTTGGACGCGGGTTCGACTCCCGCCTAATCCACTCTTAGAAGAGCTTGTAGGATGCAGAATTGCAATCTATAAGCTCTTTTGCTATCTAATAATCTATTAAGGCTTGCATCTTGTGATAATAGGATATAAACTTTAATATAGTTTAATTTATCAAATTAAAGTGGAAAAGTGAGGGCTGAACTCATGGATGTGAGCAAGAAGAGGATAGTTGTTAAGGTTGGAACCTCTACAATTACTAATGAAAGTGGAAATATAGATATAAGAGCTATTGATCATTTATGCCGTGCTATTTCAGGTGTTGAGAATAAGGGCTATGATCTGGTACTTGTTTCATCTGGAGCAATAGCCGTAGGTGCTAATAAAATGAGACTTGCCCAAAAGCCCAAAGAAATCAGGATGAAACAGGCTGCAGCAGCTGTGGGACAAACTGAACTCATGCATCTTTATGATAAACTATTTGGAGAATATAACAGGATGGTGGGACAGATACTTCTTGATAATGAAGATATAGCTGATCCTGTCCGCAGCCGGAATCTCAAGAATACATTTGATGCGCTTTTAGAAAATCACATTATTCCTATAGTCAATGAAAATGACTCTGTTAGCCACGCAGAGATTGAATCGGAGAAAAAGCTCTTTTCCGACAATGATATGCTATCTGCTTATGTTGCGGCATTTTGCGGGGCTAGTAAACTAGTTATCTTTTCAGATATTGACGGCCTTTATGATGGAAATCCTCAGACCAATCCTGACGCCCAGCTTATTAGCCGTGTGGAAGATATAACAGATGAGCTTAAATCTGTCGCTTCAGGATCTGGTTCTAACAGAGGAACTGGCGGAATGATAACTAAGCTTGAGGCTGCAGAATATGCCACCAGCAAGGGCATAGATGTTCTTATAACCAATGGTAAAAAGCCTGAAATGTTATATGACATTATAGAGAAAAAGAAAGTTGGAACATTATTTGTTGCCAAGGAATAATAGAGAAAAAGAAAAAGGCTATCGCAAAAGCGGTAGCCTTTCAAAATTCAAATATTATTAGACTCATGGATTCTCATGGAACTTGTCGTAAATCTCAGCGAGGTATGTCTTAACAATCTGTATGTTAGACATCTTGCGAAGATCTGCATTGCCCATAAGTACAGCAATTTCATCTGCCAAAAGAAGCATGTTATAGATCTTTAACTTAAACTCATCACGTGTAAGTTCGTCAATGTTGATCTCCATAAGTGGAGCACCAAGCTTGAGAGTTACGTTCTCATCAGCAATACCTGTGAGCATTCCCCTTGTTTCAGGATCAAAGCTAACGTAGAGGATGAGCTTTTCTTTTTCGTGTTTCTTAAGAGTAAGAGCTGTCTGATGTGAAGTCTCCATCCATTCGTATAGATCTGACTCATCAGGATTCATGAGATACTTGGTGAGCTCTTCCTTGTGTTTCTCAACGTACTGCATATATTTGCTGGCGTTAGGGCCTGTATACGCAAGTTCAACCTTGACACCGTTGTCTGACTTGACCAGTCTGCATTTCTCAGCAACTTCTCTTATCTTGAGTGATGTTTCTGTATTACCAATAACCTTAAAGGTACCGGTCTCTAATTCCTGTTTAAATTCCATTATTGTCTCCTTTAACTTGACAAAGTCTACTTCATAAAATCCGATGTAAGTATAGCACATAGACTCTAAAAATGGTATACTTATTAGAGTTTTGCAATGATCATAAAAGTTTTGCGGGGAGAAGATGGCAACAAGAAGTAGTAGGGGAAATACCAACAAGAAAAATACAAAGAGAACTTCAAAGGGAAGAACAGCTTCGTATAGTAACAGGAGAAGACCTGTTCAGGAAGAGGAACTTGATTATTCTCTTAGAAGTGAGATTGTTGTGATTGCTACAGCTTTTCTGGCAATCTTTCTATTTTTATGCAATTTTGGAATCTGTGGAAGCTTTGGCGGGATGGTGAGTTCCGTTTTGTTCGGGCTTTTTGGATTTACAGCATATATTGCGCCGATAGTGGCTCTTTTGGCAGTTATAATAGGTATCGCTAATTTTGGATCCAATGCTTCCATTCGGAAGATTATTTCAGGTCTTGTTATATTTTTGATAATAGGAATGCTTGCTGATTTTATTGCAGGAAGACCTCAGAATGCTGAGAGTTACGATCTTGTCAGCATTTATAATCAGTCTAGCCTGGGAAGGAATGGCGGAGGCTTTTTTGCAGGCTCGCTGGCATATTTTTCATATAAGTATCTTTCACTAGTTGGAACGATGCTTCTTTTGCTTGTACTTCTTATTTCTAGCCTTGTGGTGTTTACTCAGCATTCATTTGTAGGCGGCATTAAAAAGGGCGGAAGAAAGCTCATTGAAAAGACCAGGGAAGAAACTGAGAATTACAGGGAATATGCAGAGAAGAGACGTGAGAAGATGCAGGAGCGAAGAGCCCGCATAGAGGAAGAAAAGCGTCTTGCACTGGAACAAAAAGAGGATGAGAAGATTCTCCGTATGGAGAAAAAAGTTTCAGGAGTCATGATGGATACAGCTCTTAGTAAGGATGATGAGGAAGAAAACGACCATCATAAGCACTCTGATTTCGACCCTTCTACCAACAAAAATGTCTTTATTCCAGAAGATGAGATAAGCGACGATATTCATGAGATTGTGCTTAATAAGGGAATAGAAACGGACGTGGAGCCTGATGGCCAGCATGTACTTCGCACAGGCCCTGCTATTCATGGTATGGGGTACGACGATACAGATGAAGAAGATGAAGAAGAGCCTGAGTTTAACGACATTCATGAAGTTAGTGTTTCTAAACCTGTTCCACTTCCAGAGCCTCATGTTGTAGAGGAAGTTAAGACTCCTTCTATGCCAGAGAGACTCGTTGCAAGAGCAGGTAGTTATGAATTTGAGGAAGAGGACATACTTCCGGATGTTCCTGTTCATAGCGAGCATTTAGGAAATGGCATGAATGGCGATTATGTGATCCATGCTCAAGATCATGTATCAAGAAGCGCTGGCGCGGATTCTACTATTAACAATGCAAGGCCATCTAGTGTTTCATCTGTAGGGCCAGGTCCTCATACAACAAGTCCTGGTATGGAAAAAGAGATAGAAGCTCACAAAAAGGCTATCCCCAAGGAATATAAATTTCCACCAGTTAGTCTTTTGGAAAAGGGAACCAAGAACAAAAATGCAGATTCAGCAAGGACACTCAAAGAGACGGCACTTAAGCTTCAGGACATACTTAAGACCTTTGGAGTTAATGTTACTGTAACTGATATCAGTCAGGGACCAGCTGTAACAAGATTTGAACTTCAGCCTGAAGCTGGAGTGAGAGTCAACAAGATTGTTAATCTTGCAGACGATATCAAGATGAACCTTGCAGCAAGGGATATTAGAATTGAGGCTCCAATTCCTGGTAAGGCGGCTGTTGGTATAGAGGTCCCTAACAAAGAGAACCAGGCAGTTGCTCTTAGAGATCTCTTTGAATCAAGAGAATACAAGGAATTTGAATCAAAGCTTGCTTTTGCTGTGGGCAAAGATATAGCAGGCAAGACGGTTGTTACTGATATCGCCAAAATGCCGCACCTTCTCATAGCTGGAGCAACAGGATCCGGTAAGTCTGTATGCATCAATACGATCATCATGAGCCTTATTTATAAGGCCAAGCCTGAAGAAGTCCAGATGATCATGATCGATCCTAAGATTGTTGAGCTTAGCGTTTACAATGGTATTCCTCACCTTATGATACCTGTTGTGACTGACCCTAAAAAGGCTGCAGCTGCGCTTAACTGGGCTGTTGCAGAGATGACTAACAGATATAAGAAGTTTGCAGATGCAGGAGTAAGAGACCTTAAGGGCTATAATAGGCTGGCTGCAGACAGTGATGATGACAGTATGCAGGTTATGCCTCAGATTGTTGTTATTGTAGACGAACTTGCTGACCTTATGATGGTATCAGCCAATGAAGTTGAGGATGCTATCTGTAGACTGACTCAGCTTGCAAGAGCAGCTGGAATCCATCTTATTATTGCTACTCAGAGACCATCTGTTGATGTCATTACCGGACTTATCAAGGCTAATATGCCCAGCCGTGTTGCCTTTGCAGTTTCAAGTGGAGTAGACTCCAGAACTATTCTCGATATTAATGGAGCAGAAAAACTTCTTGGAAAGGGAGATATGCTCTTTTATCCTCAGGGCTATACTAAGCCTGCAAGAGTGCAGGGCGCCTTTGTTTCAGACAAGGAAGTTCAGGCAGTTACTGACTTTTTAAGAAATCAGAAAATAGACACTTCGTACAATGACGATATAGAAAATCAGATAAATAGCATGCAGTCCATGGGCTCTGGTTCAGGAGGCTTTGGTTCAGAGCCTGATTCAGACAGAGATGAATTCTTTGTTCAGGCAGGATATCTTATTATTGAAAAAGAAAAAGCTTCAATAGGTATGCTTCAGAGAGCCTTTAAGATTGGCTTTAACAGAGCAGCCAGAATTATGGACCAGCTCTGTGATGCCGGAGTCGTAGGGGACGAAGAGGGCACAAAACCTCGTAAGGTTCTTATGAACAGGGCACAATTTGATGAATATTTAAATTCTCAGGCTGCTGGCTGATCTTTTAGCCAAAATTTAGTCCCATCGTAGATAATCTCTATAAGAGATTTCTAATATATAGTTACAAAGTTTTGTTGTATCAGGTTATATGAAAAGGAGAGATTAAATGGCTGTAAAAAGTGACATCGAAATTGCACAGGAAGCTACAATGCTTCACATCAGAGAGGTGGCTGAAAAGGTCGGTATTACCGAGGATGACCTTGAGTATTATGGCAGATACAAAGCTAAATTATCTGAAGAATTTGTAGCTAAGGCAGTAGCAGGTAAGAGGGGAAAGCTTGTTTTAGTAACTGCAATAAATCCAACTCCGGCAGGAGAAGGTAAGACTACAACCAGCGTAGGGCTCGGGGATGCTCTATCAAGGCTTGGTCATAAGACAGTTATTGCCCTGAGAGAACCCTCACTTGGTCCTTGTTTTGGAATAAAGGGCGGTGCCGCAGGCGGTGGATATGCACAGGTTGTTCCTATGGAGGATATCAATCTTCACTTCACAGGAGATTTTCATGCAATCACATCTGCCAACAATTTATTAGCAGCCATTATTGATAATCATATTCAGCAGGGAAATGAACTTGGCATAGATACAAGGCAAATCATATGGAAAAGAGCTGTAGACATGAATGACAGAGCTCTTAGAAATATTGTAGTTGGCCTTGGCGCCAAGGCAGACGGTGTTCCAAGAGAGGATCACTTTGTTATTACAGTTGCTTCTGAGATCATGGCTATTTTGTGTCTTGCGGATGACATGAATGATCTCAAGAAGAGACTTTCAAGAATTATTGTTGCCTATACAAGAGAGGGTGAACCTGTAACAGCAGGACAACTTCAGGCCGTAGGCGCTATGGCAGCTCTTTTGAAAGATGCCATTAAGCCTAATCTTGTACAGACACTTGAACACACACCAGTTATTATACATGGTGGCCCATTTGCAAATATTGCCCATGGTTGCAACTCAGTTAGAGCAACCAAGACAGCTCTTGGCATTTCTGATATTACTGTTACTGAAGCTGGTTTTGGCGCTGACCTTGGAGCAGAGAAGTTCCTTGACATCAAGTGCCGCATGGCAGGACTTAAGCCTGATGCAGTAGTACTTGTTGCAACAATAAGAGCCCTCAAGTATAACGGCGGAGTTGACAAGAAAAACCTTGGAGAAGAAAACCTGGAAGCTCTTAAGAAGGGTATTGTTAATCTTGAAAAGCATATTGAGAATATCCAGCAGTATGGAGTACCAGTTGTTGTTACCCTTAACTCATTCCTTACAGATACTCAGGCTGAGACAGATTATGTAAAGAAGTTCTGCGAGGAAAGAGACTGCAGATTTGCTCTTTCAGAAGTATGGGCAAAGGGCGGCGAAGGCGGAGAGGCCCTTGCCAAAGAGGTTATTGATACTCTTGAAAATAAACCTAGTAACTATGCTCCAATTTACAGTGATGATCTTTCTCTTAAGGAGAAGATTGAAACTGTTGCAACCAAGATCTATGGCGCTGATGGTGTGACTTTTGCACCTGCTGCTTCTAGACAGCTTGCTAAGATAGAAGAAATGGGATTTGGTAAGCTCCCTGTATGTATGGCCAAGACACAGTACTCACTTTCTGATGATCCAACCCTTTTAGGAAGACCAAGTGGCTATAATATCACGGTTAGAGAGGCTTATGTTTCAGCGGGAGCTGGATTTGTAGTGGCTCTTACAGGTTCAATTGTGACAATGCCAGGACTTCCCAAGCAGCCTGCAGCATATAACATAGATGTAGATTCTACAGGCAAGATCAGTGGCCTGTTCTGAGTGATATAGGGACGAAAAGTTTCATTTATGTCTGCTTGCAGACATATAAATGAAACCTTGAGGACCTAACATACATGAGGAATAAAGAAATGCGAATGAATATGAGCATTTCGAGTTCCGAATGTATGTAGACATGCGAGAGTACGAAGTACGGAGCAGGTCGTATATCACGTAATAAATTAGAGGACGAAATGCGAATGGAGAATAAATGAGCGCAACTATTATAGATGGTAAACTTATATCAGCTCAGATAAAGGATGAGTTAAAAGAAAAGACTGCAGTCCTTAAGGCAAAGGGAATAGAAGTAACACTTGCTGTAGTTTTAGTAGGAGAAGATCCTGCTTCACAGGTATATGTCAGAAACAAGAAAAAAGCTTGTGAATATGTTGGCTTTAAATCACTTTCTTACGAACTTCCTGCTGAAACAAGTCAGGAAGAGCTTTTAAAGCTTATAGATGAGCTTAATGGTAGAGATGATGTGGATGGCATTCTGGTGCAGATGCCATTGCCTTCTCATATCAACGAAAAGGCAGTCATAGATGCTATCGATCCATCCAAGGATGTAGATGGCTTCCACCCTATGAATGTGGGTGCTCTATGCATTGGAGAAGAGGGCTTTGTATCCTGTACTCCTGCCGGAGTTATCCAGCTTCTTAAAAGAGGTTGTGAGGGTAATATTTCTATAGCTGGGAAAGAGTGCGTAATAGTGGGAAGATCCAACATTGTTGGTAAACCAATGGCTCTTTTGATGCTAAGAGAAAATGCCACAGTAACAGTTGCTCACTCAAAGACAGCTAATTTAAAGGAAGTATGTAAGAGAGCCGATATATTGATAGCAGCTGTTGGCAAGGCTTCCATGATAACTGCTGACTATGTTAAAGAGGGAGCTATTGTTATTGATGTAGGAATTAACAGAAACGCTGATGGTAAGTTATGCGGAGATGTGGCATATGATGAGGTTAAAGAGATCGCTTCTGCCATTACTCCAGTTCCAGGTGGAGTTGGTCCTATGACAATTGCTATGCTCATGAACAACTGTTATGAGGCAGCTGTAAGGAAAGCACAGGAGAAATAAGAGCACATGAAATGCCCTGAATGTGGGTTTGAAATTCCTGAAGGCCACATGTATTGCGATAAATGTGGCCTTGAAATAAAGATAGTTCCGGAATTTGAACCAGAAGTTGAAAATGAAATAAATGAGACTCTTTCGGGCGTGGCAGATGAACTCAATAAAGAGGAAAGGCTAAAGAAGGAGAAGCTAGAAAGGCGCAGGGAGTTTTTCTCTAAGTTAAAGGAAAAACGTCCTGTTATTTTGGTGTGTGCAGGAACTATCCTGATTCTTTTTTTAGCTATTTTGGGGTTCTTACTCTTTAGTGACAGGTCCGCATATTATTACCTTAGAAAGGCAGATGCAGCCAAGAAATCAGGTAATATGAATGATGCTATAGAGTACCTTATAGAGGGCAACAAAAATCTACCTGATAATCCCGATATAATATTCAGATTATCGGATTATTACCTTGAAAATGGTGATTCTGAATCGGCAGTTGATGCACTTCGCAAAATAACTGATTCTGAAAATTTTGCCAGTGATAAAATCTACAATGCTTACGAGAGCATTATTTCAATTTATGAACAGAGCAAGATGTATGACAAGATTGCTGAGCTTTTAAATGATAGTAGTAATGAGACTGCTATGAGCTTTAGGGAGAAATATATTCCAAAGGCACCTCTTATGGGAGTAGCAGGAGGCGAGTTTGATGACGTAGTTATAGTAACGATACTTCCTCAGTCATCTCAGGATGGAGATGTTACTTATTACACTGTCAATGATGGAAATCCAGATAGTTCCAGCATCATATATGAGAATGCTATTGTCCTTGATGAAGAGGGAGAATATATCATTAAGGCATCAACAATTAACAGGTACGGTATATCAAGTGAAGTTGCAGAGGATACCTACACAGTTATAAAGGGAACTCCATCTGCTCCTGAAATAATGGAACCAAGCGGAGATTATAATCAGAATACTATGATAGTGGCTGTTGCTGATGCTGGCTGCACAATATTTTATACTACTGATGGTAGTGACCCTACAATGGAGTCCAAACAATACATTTCTCCTATAACAATGCCCGTAGGAACAACTCATTACAAGTTTGTTGCTATTGATAAAGATGGGCTTAGCAGTGAGATTGTAGAGAGGGATTATCATCTGGTATTTACGAGACTTATTTCAAAAGAACAGGCAGTAAATACTCTGGTCAGCACACTGGTTAGACTTGACATTCTCCTTGATACATCAGGTAAAGTTCGTGGTCTTGGTGGTCACAATGAATACATATACAATAAAGAAATTGAGATTGAAGGCGCTGGAGAGTATTACGTGATCATAGAAAATCATGTTTCCAACGACGGAAGTGTTACTCCAACAGGCCTTATCTATGCGGTTAACACACATGATGGAACGGTGAACAGGCTCGGATACGATTCTAGCGGCAAATATACTTTGATAACAATCTCAAATAGATGATAAACAGACACTTTACTGATTTAAAGAAATAAAGATTGAAATTTTTATTAGAATAATTTATTATGGATGCATTGAGAACAATCTATTTTTGCATCAATAGAATTATATAGGAGGAAGACTATGTTCAAAATTTTAGAAGCTAACGAGCTCGCTGCGAACATTTTTCAAATGATCGTTGAAGCTCCTCGTGTGGCACAGGCATGTTTGCCCGGGCAGTTTTTGATTATTCGAGTTGATGAGGAAGGGGAGAGAATACCTCTTACAATTTGTGATTATGATAGAGAAAAGGGTACAGTTGAGATTGTTGCTCAGGCCATTGGCGCAGAGACTCTTGCTCTTAGCAAGTTAAAGGCTGGTGATCATCTTGCTGATGTTGTTGGCCCTCTTGGAAAGCCTTCAGACTTATGCGAATTGTCAGTAGATGAGCTCAAGAAAAAGAAAATCGTATTTATCGCAGGTGGTGTTGGAACAGCACCTGTTTACCCACAGGCCAAGTACCTCAAGGAGCACGGCGTTGACTGTGATGTTATTATTGGTGCCAAGACCAAGGACCTTGTTATCCTTGAAGATAGATTCAAAAAGGTATGTAATCTTCACATTACTACTGATGATGGATCTTATGGCAGAAGTGGTATGGTTACAAAGGCTCTTCAGGATCTCTGGGATGAGGGCAACAAGTATGATCACTGCGTAGCTATTGGCCCTATGATCATGATGAAATTCGTATGTAAACTTACACAGGAACTTGGAATTCCTACTGTTGTCAGCATGAATCCTATCATGGTTGATGGAACAGGAATGTGTGGCGCCTGCAGACTTACAGTTGATGGACAGGTTAAGTTTGCATGTGTTGATGGACCTGAGTTTGATGGACACAAGGTTGACTTTGATCAGGCTATGAACAGAATGAAACTTTACAAGACAGAAGAAGGCAGACTTCTTCTTAGAGAACAGGAAGGCAAGACACATCACGGTGGATGTGGCCACTGCGAGTAAGGAGGTATATTATGGATGGATTTGTAAGAGTTCCTGTTCGTGAGCAGGATCCCAAGGTTCGTGCTACAAACTTCAAGGAAGTTTGCCTTGGATATAATAAAGAAGAAGCTGAAAGCGAGGCACTTCGTTGCCTTAATTGTAAGAACCCTAAATGTGTACAGGGATGTCCTGTTTCAATTGATATTCCTGCATTTATTGCCCAGGTTAAAGAAGGCGATGTAGCTGGTGCATACCAGACTATTTCTAAGTCTAGCGCACTTCCTGCAGTTTGTGGACGTGTTTGTCCTCAGGAGAGCCAGTGCGAAGGACAGTGTGTAAGAGGAATCAAGGGCGATGCCGTTTCTATTGGTAAGCTTGAGAGATACGTTGCTGATACAGCAAGAGAAATGGGAATTAAGCCAGAGGGCGCTAAAGAGAAGAAAGGAAAGAAGGTTGCCATTATTGGTTCAGGCCCTTCAGGTCTTACATGCGCCGGAGATCTTGCCAAGATGGGATATGATGTTACAATCTTTGAGGCACTTCATGAGGCAGGAGGAGTACTTGTTTATGGTATTCCTGAGTTCCGTCTTCCTAAGACAGATGTAGTTAAAAAGGAAATTGAAAACGTTAAGTCTCTTGGTGTTAAGCTTGAGACAGACGTTGTTATTGGTAAATCGGTTACAATTGATGAACTTATGGAAAAGGAAGGCTTTGATGCAGTATTTATCGGCTCAGGTGCCGGACTTCCAAGATTCATGAACATTCCTGGCGAGCAGGCTATGGGTGTATTCTCAGCCAACGAGTTCCTTACAAGAAGTAACCTTATGAAGGCTTTTGATGAGAATTCAAGAACACCTATCATGAGACCTAAGAAGTGCGTAGTTGTAGGTGGTGGTAACGTTGCTATGGATGCTGCCAGAACAGCTCTCAGACTTGGCGCAGAGGTTCATGTTGTGTATCGTCGTGGTGAAGAAGAACTCCCTGCACGTAAGGAAGAAGTTGGACACGCAAAAGAGGAAGGTATTATCTTTGATCTTCTTACAAACCCTGTAGAGATCCATGCTGATGAAAATGGCTGGGTAACTGGTATTACCTGTATCAGAATGGAACTTGGTGAACCTGATGAGTCAGGCAGAAGAAGTCCTGTAGAAGTTCCTGGTTCAGAGTTTGAGATTGAGTGTGATGCAGTTATCATGTCTCTTGGTACATCACCTAATCCGCTTATTTCTTCTACTACACAGGGGCTTGAAGTTAACCGCAGAAAGTGCATCGTAGCTCAGGAAGAGAACGGACAGACATCTAAGCCAGGTGTATTTGCTGGTGGAGATGCTGTAACAGGCGCTGCTACAGTTATCCTTGCAATGGGAGCTGGAAAGGCTGCGGCTAAGGGTATCGACGAGTATCTATCCAATAAATAAAATAATATATAATCCATTTTACGAATAAGGTGCTTTTACAGCACCTTATTTTTTGTACTTTATACTGAATAATATTATCCGAATAGGCGACATACATAAAATCTTAAGAAATTTCGATGGTAAATCTTAAGAATTTTTCGATAGTATAAGATTATAGTATATAGCTATGATATAATTATAAGGATTTTGATTGGAGAATAAGGCAATGGATAGAGATGAAAAGATTAAAGTAGCGATTACAGCGGGGATTGCAGGGGTGATACTCCTTATCTTGGTGCTGTATCTGGCTTTATCGGGTAATAGTGGAAACAACAAGGAGGATGAAGCTCTTTTGGATGAGAATATAACAGAATATGCAAGCCAGCTTAATTCTACGGACGCTGGCAGTTCTGCAGATGCCAGTGCTTCTGATACATCCCAGGACTTAGCTGCAGCGGGTAGTTTAGCAGCAAGTACAGAAACAAATGCAGGTGGTAATGCTATTTCAAGGGAATCTATCTCTGGAAACTGTATTTATGAAACAACTGAACCTGTACTCAAGGACAAATACAAAAATGTTGCGTTTAACGCTACAAACTTTCTTGCTGAGATGCTTGCATACTGGGATGCTAATAATGGCGATGCAATCAGAGATTTGGCTCATCTTGAAAGATATGAGGCTATGTCATATTCACTAAAGGGGACAAATAACTTCTATTACTACGGTGAAACTAATGAAGAGGGCCTGCCTAATGGCCATGGAGCTGCTGTTTATGCCAATAATCAGTATTATTTTGGAGAATGGGCAAATGGAATAAGAAGTGGCGCTGGAACCTGGTTTGCATTTTATCCGGATTATGATACCTATGTTGTGAAAGAGCATATGTTTTCAGGAGAATTTGCAGGAGATCTTCCAAATGGTGAGGGTCAGGAGCACTATGATTATAACCAGCAGTACATGAATGACAAGGATATTTATATACAGAATGCTATTGGCAATTTTGCAAATGGCTTATATGATGGCGAGATGTATCTTATAACCGTTAACAATAACCTGGAAATAAAAGAGTGGAAGGGAAATTGCTATAAGGGAACTTTAGAGATAATCCCTAATTCATCCAAGGATAATAAGGGATATATCCCAGTATTTACTAATATGGAAAATAGCGATAATCATATGTGGATGCCAGAAGAAAAGACTAAAAATGTCGGTGTTTCAGGTATGATTTCAGGTGGAAATCTTGTAAAATGAGTAATATCAGTATTATTTGTGTTGGTAAAATAAAAGAGAAATATTGGAATGATGCTATTTCGGAGTATTCCAAGAGACTTTCAAGATATTGCAAGGTAAATATCATTGAGGTTGCGGATGAGAAGACTCCTGATAATGCACCTCCTGCCATAGAAGATCAGATAAAGAAAAAAGAAGGCGACCGGATTATTTCTAATATTGATCCAAGTGCTCATGTCTGCGCTTTGGCTATTGGAGGAAAGCGCTATACTTCTGAAGCCTTTTCTGAGTATATAGGAGATAAGGGAGTAAGGGGTATCAGTCATATCCAGTTTATTATTGGCGGATCGCTGGGACTTCATGAGGATGTCCTAAAAAGATGCAACGACCAGATAAGCTTTTCAGATATGACTTTTCCTCATCAGATGATGAGAGTTATTTTGCTGGAGCAGATATACAGGGGCTATCGTATTATGCGAGGAGAACCATATCATAAATAAATCGGGGAATGAATATGAGTGAGATCACAGAATTATCTCTATCTTTAACTGCTGAGGATGAGAGAAATATCTTTGGCGGCAATGATAGCTATATCAGGAAGATAGAGAAAAGTCTCCATGTGGAGATAATAGACAGAAATGGGGAACTTCACATTATTGGAGACAAGGAAGGGGCCAGAAAGGCTTCTGGAATCATAAGAGAGCTTGTTCAGCTCTCAAGACGAGGGACAAGTATTGAGGAGCAGAGCGTAGACTACGCTATATCTCTCAAGGAAGATGATACCAGAGAAACGGAAAAAATAAGTGATAACGTTCTTGTAGATATAGACAGGGACGTTATTTGTCATACAATTTCTGGTAAGCCCATTAAACCCAAGACTCTTGGACAAAAGAAATATATAGATGCCATCAGAAATAAAATGATCGTTTTTGGTCTGGGACCTGCAGGAACAGGTAAGACTTATCTTGCCATGGCTATGGCAATCACAGCTTTTCAGAGAGAAGAAGTCAGCAGGATCATTTTGACAAGACCTGCTATAGAAGCTGGCGAGAAGCTTGGATTTTTGCCTGGAGATCTTCAGAGTAAGGTTGACCCTTATTTAAGACCGTTATATGACGCTCTTTATCAGATAATGGGTACGGAGAACTTTATAAAGAACATGGAAAAAGGCCTTATTGAAGTTGCACCTCTTGCTTATATGAGAGGGCGTACTCTGGATAACGCCTTTATAATTCTTGATGAGGCGCAGAATACAACACCTGCCCAGATGAAGATGTTTCTAACAAGAATTGGCTTTGGTTCCAAGGTCATAATAACTGGTGATGCTTCTCAAAAAGACCTTGCGCCTGATGCCAAGTCAGGTCTTGATATAGCCCAGAATGTTCTTAAGGGAATAGATGATATCGCCTTTTGCACACTTACAAGCAGTGATGTTGTAAGACATCCACTTGTTCAGAAGATTGTAAAGGCATACGAAGACTACGAAAAGAAGAGTATAAACAAAGAAAAGAAGAAATCTATTCAGAAATTGGAGAGAAGATCTAGGGATGGAAAGTGAGCAGAAAATAGACTTAAAGCATAAATTATTATACGGTTGTCTTTTTCTTTTTACAGGACTTAGCGTCTTTGCCTTTTCATTTTTTACAGGAAAGAGCTATGAAGCTATTCTTCGAAATACTATTGTTTCTCTAATAGTCACAGGAACTGTAATATTCATGTTATTTGATGCCTATGGAAGAGGCAGTGAAGGTTTTTCTTACGATAACTTCTACCATAGAAACAGATTTATTATTGTTTATGCAACCTTTGTGGTGCTGGCCTGTTTATTTGGACTTGTGCCAGATCAGTTTTGGCCCTATATGTCCTTTTTTGTGATACTTGGTCTTTTTTCAAACACCGAAATTGGGCTTGTTTCTGGAACAGGCCTTGTTTGCATTTCAGTAATGCTTGAGGAAAATGGCAATTTTGGAGTTGCCTTTATGTATGTTATTGCAGGAGCTGTAGCACTGGCACTTTTTAGAGACCTTAAGGAAAATACCTCTATTGGCTATCCGACAGCTATTTCACTTATGATGCAGGCACTTCTTCTCATTGCATTTAGTGTCCTTTTTCAGAACAGGACTCTTTCTATCAATCTTTTGATACTTCCTATTCTGAACCTTATGCTTAATCTGATCATTCTTCTTATTTTTCTTAATATTTTTGGAGTGTATATTATCAGAAAATCTAACGACATGTATATGGATATTAATGATACAGAGTTTCCTCTTCTGATAAGGTTAAAGGAGATGGACAAGGACGAGTACTTTAGAGCCATCCATACAGCCTACCTCTCAGAGAGAATAGCTTTGGGCCTTGGCTTTAACGACAGAGCAGTTAAAAACTGCTCATATTACCACAGGATAGGTATTCTTGAAGGCAAGAGTCAGTGGGAAGATGTTAAGCATTTTTATGAGGACAACAAATTTCCCAAGGAAGCTATTGAGCTTCTTCATGAGTATATTGACCCAAAGAGCACTAAGGTTAAGTCCAAGGAAGCTCTGACTATCAACCTTTCAGAGACAGTTATAGCTTCTATCATGTATCTTTTGGCAAAAAACAAGGACATGAAGATTGACTATGACCAGTTGATTGACAAAATATTTGATAAGAAGGAAGATGAAGGTGAACTAAAGAACTGTGATGTTACCTTCAGAGAATATGATCAGATGCGCAAGATACTAAAAAAGGAGAAGCTCTACTATGACTTTTTACGTTGAAAATGAAACTAAAGCCAAGTTTGATTTTGATATTGAGGAGCTTGCCAGAAGCGTTGCAGAGGCTGTTTTAAAGTCAGAAAACTGCTCCTATAATGTTGAAATAAGCCTTACAATCACAGATGATGATGGCATTCATGAAATAAATAAAGAGTTTAGGAATATAGATAAGCCTACAGACGTTTTATCTTTTCCAACCATAAGTTACGATGAACCTGGGGATTTTTCCGTGATAGAAGGGGAGCAGAAGGTAGATCTTTTGGATCCTGACACAGGAAATATCAGTTTTGGGGATATTGTAATAAACGAGAATAGAGTAAGGTCTCAGGCTCTTGAGTACGGACACTCAGAGAAAAGAGAATTTGCATTTTTGGTTGCTCACAGTATGCTTCATTTATGCGGTTATGACCACATGGAGGAGGATGAGGCTGCAGTTATGGAGAGCAAGCAAAATGAAGTATTAAACAGTCTTGGTATTACAAGAGATTAAGTTTTGTTTTGGGAGCATTCCTGTAATTCAGAAATAACGCCAATTGAATAAAAAGAAACCTCTAAGTAAGATAAAGGTGTTCATCTTGGCGGATGAAAAAACA